>NZ_JBHVBO010000016.1:0-46347 GCF_042668085.1 Isoptericola sp. NPDC057391
GGCGACCACCCGGCCGCCCGCGACGACGAGCGCCCGGCGCGGCGCGCGCACCACGGCGTCGGGCACGTTCTCGGCGTCGACGAGCACCACGTCGGCCGGGGCGCCCACGACGAGGTCGTGGACGTCGCGGCCCACGAACCGGGCGGCGTCGGCGGACGCGACGCGGGCCGCGGCGACGAGGTCCTCGTCGTACCGCAGGCCCGACAGCCGGGCGAGCTGCGTGGTGAGCGCGAGCAGGTCGCCCGTGCCGTACGGCGACCAGAGGTCGCGGATGCCGTCGGTGCCCAGGCCGACCGGGACGCCGGCGTCGCGCAGCGCCAGCAGCGGCAGGGGAGCGGTGCCGATCGGCGCCACCGTGGTCATGGTGATCCCCGCCTCGCCCATCGCGGCGACGAGGTCCGCCTGCCGCGAGGCCGGGAGCTGGCCGACCGCGAAGCCGTGCGCGACATTGACCCTGCCCTGGAGCCCGGCCCGCAGCGTGCGGTCGATCATCAGCTCGATCTGGAACGCGCCGAGCTCGCCGCCGTCGTGCAGGTGCACGTCGATCCCCACGCCGCGCTTCTCGGCGATCCCGAAGAGCCCGTCGAGCTGACCCACCGGGTCGCGGTCGATCGTCGCCGGGTCGAGGCCGCCGACGTGCTCGGCGCCCGCGGCCGCGGCCCGGTCCAGGAGCTCCAGGACGCCCGGCCGCCGCAGCACGCCGTCCTGCGGGAACGCCACGATCTCGGCGTGCACGGCGCCGCCCAGCGCCGCGACCGCCTCGCGGACCACCTCGATGCCGCGCAGCCCGACGCCGAGGTCGACGTCCACGTGCGTGCGCACCGCCGTCGTGCCGGTGCGGACCGACTCGCGCAGCACGGCGAGGGTGACGTCCACGCCGGGGATGCCGAGCTCGTCGCGGTGCGCGCGCTCGTGCGCGATGCGCGCCTGGACGCCGGGCTCGCCGCCGTAGCTCACCCACGGCTTGCCCCACCACGACTTGTCGACGTGCGCGTGCGCGTTGACCAGCCCGGGCAGCGCGAGCAGGCCGCCCCCGTCGACATCCCCGTCCGCCTCGCCGGCGGCCGGCGCAGCGGCGTCGTGCGGCACGACGGCGGTGATGACGCCGTCGGCCACGTGCAGGTCGGAGCGCTCGCCGCCCCAGGGCCGCACGTCGCGCAGTACGGTGACGGTGGTGGGGGAGCTGGTCATCGGGCTTCCTCCTCGAAGGGGACGACCACCTGCGGCCGTCCGGGGATGGTGATCTCGTAGCTCTCGTCGACGCCGTCGAGCGCCGCGTCGAGCGGGACGACGGTGGCGCCGTCCCAGGCCTCCTGCTGGGTGTAGCCGCCGGCGAGGACGCCGTACGCCTCGTCGTCGGGTCCGTGCCACACGGCCACGGTCTCGTGCCGGCGGTCGGTGGGCAGCACGACGTCGGTGCCGTCCGGCCCGACCACCTCGATGCTCGGGCCCGACCCGGCGTTGCCGAACGGGCCGTTGCCGGCGATCACGAGGGTGCCGTCGGCGGCGCGCGCCACGCCGTGCTGGTGGGAGTCGGCGGTCAGGTCGGTGGTCGTGACCTCGCCGCTCGCCGGGTCGACGCGTGCCAGGACGCGGCCCTGGTACGGCAGCAGCAGGTCGCCGTCGTCGTCGAGCACGGCGTAGTGCGGCTTCTCGAACGACGCGAGGCCGCCCTCGCGCCCGAACGGCGCCACCTCGACCGCGCGGGCGCGCTCGCGCTGCGGGTCCACGACCGTGACGGTGAACCCGTCGTGGTCGACCGTGTACACCTCGTCGCCGTCGTCGCTCACGAGGACGTCGAAGGGGCGCAGGCCCACCGGGACGGAGGAGACGACCTCGCCGCTGTCCGCGTCGAGCGTCTCGAGGAACGCCGCGTCGCCCGTGCTCACGGCGACGTGCACGCGCTCGCCGTCGGGGGAGACGGCCAGGCCGAGGCCGCCGCGCCGGTACTCGCCGAACGCGCGGCGCGTCGTCCCGTGCTCGTACGCGAAGAGGTCGGTGCGCTCGCGGGTGTCGAGGTCCACGACCGCGACGCCCTCGGCGGTCGAGACGTAGGCGCGGCGGGACGCCTCGTCCACGGCGACGTCCCACGGCGCGGTGCCCACGGTGATCTCGTCGACGACGGCGGAGCCGCGGCGGTCGGCCGGGTCGACCACGGCGAGAGTGTCGCGCTCCGCCTGCGTGGCCAGCAGCAGCTGCGCGGGCTCGCGCGCCGACGACGGTGCGGGAGACGGCGGTGCCGACGAGGGTGCCGTCGAGGGTGCCGACGAGGGTGCCGGCGTGGCCGCCGCCGTCGGGCGCGTCGACGGGCCCGACGGCGCCCGCGACGGGTCGTCCGCGGTGGCGGGGACCCCGGGTGCGGCGCAGGCGCCGAGGGCGAGCACGGCGGCGGCCATGGTCGTCGCTCCCGCCGCACGGGCCGGGCGGCGCGTCGGGCGGGGCGAGGTCACCGTCAGATGGTATGCCATATTCTCCTCCGACTGGCTGGCAAGATGTGCGCATGTCCTCCGAGCGCTCGGCCCCGTTCGAGCCCGAGTCCGTCCGGGTGGCGCGCGTCGTCCGCGAGCAGATCGTGGACGGCTCCCGGGAGCCCGGCAGCCGGCTGGTCGAGCGCGACCTGGCCGCCGAGCTGGGCGTGAGCCGCATCCCGGTGCGGGACGCGCTGCGCACGCTCGTCGCGGAAGGACTCGTCACCCCGCGGCCGCGCACGTGGGCGGTGGTCCGCGAGTTCAGCGACGCCGACGTCGACCACCTGCACGAGGTGCGGGAGGCCACCGACCCGCTGCACTTCCGGCTCGCGGCGACGCGGCGGACGCCGGAGCAGCTCGCGGGGCTCACCGAGGCGTGGGAGCGGGAGGACGCCGCGGCCCGCGCCGGCGACGGGCCGACGGCCCGGCGCGCCGGCGCCGACTTCCACGAGCGCGTCGTGGAGGCCGCGGGCAACCCGGTGCTCCTCGAGCTGCACCTGGTGATCGCCAGCCGCGTGCGCTGGCTGCTCGGGCAGCACCTCGACCTGCAGGCGATCGCCGACGAGCACCGCGAGCTCCTCGACGCCGTCCGGGACGGCGACGGCGAGACCGCCGCCCGCCTGGCCAGCGAGCACCTCGGCACCAGCCGGGCCGCGGCCCTGGAGCGCCGGGCCTGACGCCGCCGGCGTCCCGGTCGAGGACACTGGCGAGGACCCACGCGAGGACACACGCGAGGTCGCAGGCGAGGGCGGGGACGAGGACATGGGGCCAGGCTCGTCGGCCGCGCCCCGACGCCGCATCGGGCCTCCGGGGGGCGGCCGCTCATCCGAACGGATGAGGTGCGCGCCCGCCCCGGACGGCTAGCGTGCTGGTCGTGCCCGGTTCTCTCACCCGCGGCGTGCACCTCGCGTTCGCCGCGCTCGTCGCGACGTCCGCCGCGCGCTACCTCACCAACCACGGCCTCGACGGCCGGTGGTGGTTGGTCGTGGTGCTCGTCGCGGTGGTCGCCGCCGCCTACGCGGCGCTGGTGGTGCTCGCCCGGGCGCCGGGCCCGGCGGCCCGCCGCGTCGTGGTCGACGCCGTCCTGGGCGTCGTGCTCCTGGCGTGGGGAGCCCTCGTGCTCGTCGCGCCGAGCTTCGCCTGGTCCGCCATCCCGCTGTTCTTCGTCTGCCGCACGCTCGTGCCAGTGCCCGCCGCGCACGTCCTCGTCGGTGCCGTCGCGGTCGTGACCGGGGTCGCCCTCTTCGGCCTGTCCGGGCGCAGCGACTGGGCGGCCGCCGTCGCGCCCCTCGTCGTGGCGGTGCTGCTCAGCCTCGCGTACGACGCGATCGTGCGGCAGGCGGGCGAGCGCGTGCGGCTGCAGCGCGAGGTCGCCGTGCTCGCCGAGCGCGAGCGGGTGGCCCGCGAGATCCACGACACGGTGGCCCAGTCGCTGTCGTCCGCGGTGCTGCGGCTCGAGGCCGCCGACCAGCGCTGGGACGCCGAGCCCGACGCCGCGCGCGGCGACGCCCGGCAGGCCGCCGTCGCGGTGCGCGCCAGCCTCGGCCAGACGCGCGACCTCGTGCACGACCTCGTGGACCCGTCGCCGGCGACGGGCGGCGTGGCGCCGGCGGACGTCGAGGCGGCGGTCGTGGCCGCGGCGCGGCGGCACGTGACCGACGCGGCGCTGACCGTGGTCGGCGAGCCCGTCCCCGTCGGGCCCGACGTCGCGCACGCGCTGGCACGCATCGCGCAGAGCGCCGTGGCGAACGTGCACCGGCACGCGGGCCCTGCGCGGCTCGGCCTCACGCTCACCTATCTGCCGGACGCCGTCGCGCTCGACGTCTTCGACGACGGGCGCGGGTTCGACGTCGACGAGGTCGCCGCTCGTGCCGTGGGGCACGGCGCCGGCCGAGGCGGCGGGTTCGGGCTGCGGGCCATGCGCCAGCGGGTGGAGCAGCTCGGTGGCACGATCACGGTGGAGAGCTCGCCGGGCGAGGGGACCGTCGTCGGGGTGCAGCTGCCGGTCGGCGGCGCGACGACCGGCCCACAGGACCAGGAGGACGCATGAGCGACCCGATCACCGTGCTGCTCGTGGACGACCACCACGTGGTGCGAGCCGGGCTGCGCGCCCTGCTCGACTCGCAGCCGGACATCAGCGTGATCGGCGAGGCGGGCAGCGCCGACGAGGCCCTCGACGCCGTCGCGCGCCTTGCGCCCGCGCTCGTCGTCATGGACCTCGAGCTGGGCGCGGCGGAGGACGGGGTGGCCGCCACCCGCCGCATCCGGGCCGCCCACCCCGACGTGCCGGTGCTCGTGTTCAGCGCCTACGACACCGACGCCGACGTGGTGCGCGTCGTCGACGCCGGCGCCATCGGCTACGTGCTCAAGGACGCCCCGCCCGCCGAGATCTTCTCGGCCGTGCGCGGCGCCGTCGTCGGGCGCAGCGTGCTCTCCCCGCCGGTCGCCTCCCGGCTGATGCAGCAGGCCCAGAACCCCGGCAGCGCGCTCACCCCGCGGGAGGCGGAGCTGCTCACGCTGCTCGCCCAGGGGCTGAGCAACCGCGAGCTCGGGCGGCGGCTGTTCATCTCCGAGGCGACCGTGAAGACCCACCTCGCGCACGTGTACGCCAAGCTCGGCGTCGAGTCCCGGGCGGCCGCCGTCGCCCACGCGCTGCGCGGGCAGACGGTGCGCTGACGGCGGCCCCCGGCCTAGGCCTCGGCGGGGACGCGCCGCACGACCAGGGCGCCGGCGAGCAGCCCGGCGACCGCGAGCGCGGAGGCCACGAGGAACGGGTCCGCCGGGCGCAGGGCCGGGGCGAACCCGACGCCCACGAAGAGCGCGACGCCGGTGGCGCCACCGAGCTGGTCGGCCGCGCGCTGCACCCCGGAGGCGATGCCGGCGTCCTCGTCGGTCGTGCCGCTGACGGCGAGGTACTGCAGGCCCACGAGGCCGAAGCCCATCCCCGCCGCGACGAGCACCATCGCCGGGACCAGCCACGGCGCCCCGGCGTCGAGCACGGCGACGACGGCGATGCCGGTCATGGCCGCCGCCGCGAACCCGAGCCCCGCCACGACGCAGGCCCGCGCGCCCCACCTGCCGAGCAGGCGGGGGACGAGGGCGGCGGCCGCGACGAGCGAGACGGCCAGCGGCAGCATCGTGAGGCCCGCGCCCAGCGGCCCGATCCCCAGCCCGTCCTGCAGGACGAAGGTGAACAGCAGGAACGACGTGGACAGCGCGCCGCTGAGCAGCGCCGTGGTGACGTTCGCCGCCACCCGGGCCCGGCGGGCGAAGAACCCCGGCGGCACCAGCGGGTGCGCCGCGCGGCGCTCGGCGCGGACGAACCCGGCACCGGCGCACGCCGCGCCGGCCAGCGCGACGACGCTCACCCACGGGCTCGAGCCGGGCTCGCCCGCCTCCACCACGCCGTAGGTGAACAGCAGCGGGCACGCCGTGAGCAGGAGCGCGCCCCGGAGCTCCACGGGCGCGGCGGCGCGTGGCCGGGGGCGGTCGGCGCCGACCAGGAGCAGGGTCGCCGCGATCACGACGAGGATGAACGGCACCGAGACCAGGAAGGTCCAGCGCCACCCCCAGTGCTCGGTGACGACCCCGGACAGCACGAAGCCGAGCACCAGCCCGCAGCTGGCGACCGCGGCCCACACGCTCAGCGCGCGCGACCGGCGCGGGCCCTCGGGGAAGAGCAGCACGATGGTGCTCATCGCGGCGGGCAGGGCGACCGCCTCGCCGGCGCCCTGCAGGAGGCGCGCCAGCACGAGGACGGGAAAGGTCGGGGCCAGGCCCGCCAGCAGCGAGGCGGCGCCGAAGAGGGTCGTGCCGGCGAGCAGCACGCGCCGTCGGCCCCACAGGTCGCCGAGGCGGCCGCCGAGCGCGAGCAGCCCGCCGCCCGCGACCGTGTAGCCGATCACCACCCAGGTCAGGGCGTGCCCGGCGACGCCGAGGTCCGCACCGATCGACGGCAGGGCGATGTTGACCACGGTCACGTCGACCGCGACGAAGAACTGCAGCAGGGACATCGCGCACAGCACCAGCCGGGCGCGCGCGGGGGACGGGCCCTGCCCGCGGGAGGAAAGGATGCCTGGAGGCATGGGAAAGCTCCGCTCAGAGAGGATGCTGAGCGGCACGACGGTGCCGCTCCGGTCCGATCACGAAGCGGCTGGACGTCCCAGGGTGAGGTTCTCGGTGACTCGGGCGCCCGCCGCTAGCGGGTCGTCCTGGTCACGGCCGCGCAGGCGGCGGAGCTCGAGGCGGCAGACATGTGCTGGACCCTAGCAGCGGTCCCGCCGGTCACGGCTC
The DNA here is from genome assembly GCF_042668085.1 of Isoptericola sp. NPDC057391. Lineage (NCBI taxonomy): Bacteria > Bacillati > Actinomycetota > Actinomycetes > Micrococcales > Promicromonosporaceae > Isoptericola > Isoptericola sp. NPDC057391. The sequence continues at coordinate 6,762 of NZ_JBHVBO010000016.1, forward strand.
GACGGCGACGTCGGCGGCTTGCTTGTCGTCGCGCCACCCGCGCCACACCGAGTGCCGCAGCCGCGGACCCTCGTCGTCGGCGCCGCCACCCTCGTGGGCGCCGTGCGCGCCCAGGTCGGAGGGGTCGCTCGTCCAGTCGCCGTAGGACACCTCGGCCACGCGCTCGGGTACGGCCCACCGCGCGTGCACCGCCTCGGCGCGGGGGACGCCGTCCAGCGGCGGGTCGTCCACGGCCCGCAGGCGTCGCACGACCTCGCGCCGCTCCGCCTCCTTGAAGCCCGTGCCGACCTTGCCCACGTAGCGCAGCACGCCGCCGTCGTCGGGCACCGCCAGGAGCAGCGACCCGGCCACCCGCGCGTCCTCGCGGCCCGTGCCCGCGTGCAGCGGCCGCCAGCCCACGACCACCACCTCCTGGGTGCGGGCGTGCTTGACCTTCAGCCAGTCGCGCGAGCGGCGGCCCGGGGTGTACGACGACCGGCGCCGCTTGGCGACCACCCCCTCGAGCCGCATGAGCCGGCTGGTCTCCAGCGCGTCGTCGAGCGTGCCCTCCAGGGCGTCCGGCACGTGCACCGGGCGGCGCGGCGACACGACGCGGGCCAGCTCCTCGCGCCGCTCGGTGTACGGCCGGTCGGTCACCGCACGCCCGCCGACGACGAGCGCGTCGAAGAGCACCAGGTCGACCCCGACCCCGCGGCGCGCCTTCTCGACGTCGCGCGGCCGCGTGAGGTTGGCCCGCTGCTGCAGGCGGCGGAACGACGGGCGACCGTCCGCGTCGAGCGCGACGATCTCGCCGTCGAGCGCCAGCGGCAGGTCGTCGTCGGCGACCATGTCGGCGACCGCCCGCAGCTCGGGGAACGTCACGGTGAGGTCCTGTCCCGAGCGGGACGTGAGCCGGACCGTGCGCTCGTCGTCGTCCGAGCCGGGGAGCACCTCCACCACCGCGCGGAAGCCGTCCCACTTCACCTCGAACGCCCAGTCGTCCGGGTCGAGCCGCGCGAGCTCGCCCGGCGGCGCCGTGGTCGCGAGCATCGGGCGCGGCGCCTCGGCGGGCGCGGGCGGCTGAGTCCGGTCGCGTCGGTCCCGGGGGGCCGCCCGGTCCTCGCCCTCCTGCCCGCCGTCGTCCTCCTCGTCGCCCGGCTGGGCCTTGGTGCGGTGGATCAGCCACGAGTTCTGGTCGTCCCCGCCGCGCCCGCCGGTGCGGATCAGCGCGAGCCTGCGCGAGCCGCGGCGCTCGCTGTGCAGGACGGCGATCACCTCGTCCTCGCGCCACTTCTCCAGGTCGTAGGTGCCCGCGTCCCAGATCGTCACCTCGCCGCCGCCGTACTCGCCGGCGGGGATGGTGCCCTCGAACGCGCCGTACTCGAGCGGGTGGTCCTCGGTCTGCACGGCCAGGTGGTTCTGCTTCGGGTCGGTGGGCTCGCCCTTCGGCAGCGCCCAGCTCACGAGGACGCCCTCGTGCTCCAGCCGGAAGTCCCAGTGCAGGCGGCGCGCGTGGTGCTCCTGGATGACGAACGTGGGGGAGCCGTCGGGCTCGGCGGGGGAGTCGGGGCCGAACGGCTCCGGGGTCTTGTCGGGGTCCCGCTTGGCCCGGTAGGTCTCCAGCTTGTCGAAGGTCGCCATGCGCTCCGGCGTGGGCTCGAGCTGGGCCAGGTGCCCGGCCGCGAGCGGCTCCAGCAGGTCGCCGTCCCGCTCCAGCCGCTCGACCACCTCGGTGAAGGTGAGGTGGCGCAGGTCCGGGTCGTCGAGCTCGTCCCAGGTGCGCGGCGCGGCGACGGTGGGCTCGTCGCGGCCGCGCAGCGAGTACGGCGCGATGGTGGTCTTGGCGCCGTTGTTCTGCGACCAGTCCACGAGCACCTTTCCCGCCCGCAGCGACTTCTTCATGTCGCTGACCACGAGGTCCGGGTGCTCTGACTCCAGGTGCCGCGCGAGCTCGTGCGCCACCGCCGAGACGGCGTCGGCGGTGCGGGACTCGTCGTGCCCGACCAGCGCCGCGTACAGGTGGATGCCCTTGGAGCCGCTGGTCACGGGCATCGGGTCGAGGTCCATGCCCTGCAGGATGTCGCGGGCCAGGCGCGCCACCTCGGCGCATTCGGCCAGGCCTGCGCCGGGGCCCGGGTCCAGGTCGAGGACGAGACGGTCCGGCGGCAGCGGCGTGCCCGTGCGGCCGAACCGCCACTGCGGCACGTGGATCTCGAGGGTGGCCGTCTGCCCCAGCCAGGTCAGCGTGGCGAGGTCGTTGACCAGCACGTAGTCGTTGGTCGACGTGCGGTGCTTGATGGAGCGCCGCGGCACCCACGACGGCGTCGACGCGTCCAGGTTCTTCTGGAAGAACATCTGCCCGGCGACGCCGTCGGGCCAGCGCTTGCGCGTCGCAGGGCGGTACGACGCGTGCCGCAGCAGCGCCGGCGCCACCTGGGCGAGGTACTGCAGCACCTCGCCCTTCGTCGTCCCCGTCGCCGGGTAGTAGACCTTGTCGAGATTCGTCAGCTGCAGGCGGCGGTCGTCGACCGTGACGGTCTGCGGCTTGCTCGACGACGTGCGTGCCATGCGGACATCGTGGCCTCGTCGCGCCGCCTGCGCACGGGGGGTTGACCCCGCCGTAGCGTCATAGTTCTCACTGGTCGCATGAACCTCGTGCCCGTGGCCTACCTCGCGTCCACCCTGCTCTCCCTGCTCGGCAACTCGATCGCCGGCATCGCGCTGCCCCTCGTCGTGCTCCAGGTCACGGGCAGCGCGCTGGGCGCCGGCACCGTCGCCGCCGCGACGGCGGTGCCCGCCGTGGCCGCCGGCCTGCTCATGGGCGTCGTGATCGACCGCGTCAACCGGCGCACGGCCTCGGTGGTGACGGACCTCGTGTCCGCGTCGTCGGTGGCGGCCCTGCCCGTGATCGACATGGTCGCCGGTCTGCACCTCGGCTGGTTCGTGCTGTGCGGCGTGGTCGGCTCGCTCGGCGACGTCCCCGGGATGACCGCGCGCGACGCGCTGCTGCCGGCGGTCGTGCGCCACGGTCGCCTCGGCGCCGAGCGGTTGCTGGGCCTGCGGGAGTCGCTCAGCGCGCTCGCCATGCTGGTGGGCCCGGCCGCCGCCGGGACGCTCATGGTGCTGCTCGACGGCTCCGCCGTCCTGTGGGTCACCGCCGCGACCTCGGCGGCCGCCGCGCTGCTCACCCTGCTGATCCCCCGCGAGGTGGGGAAGGTCCACGCCCCCGGGCACGACCCCCGGCCCGGCGCGGAGAGCCCCGCCGGGGGGTGGGCGCAGCTCCGCGAGGGCTGGCGCGCGCTCGGCCGCAGCAGGTTCCTGCTGGCGGTCACGACCCTCAGCGTCGTGGCGGCGCTGGTGCTCGCCGCGCTGCAGGGCCTCGTCCTGCCGGTCTGGTTCACGCTCGTCGACCGGCCGGGGATGCTCGGGTTCGTGCTCAGCGCCCTGGCGGCCGGGATGCTGCTGGGCGGGGCGGTCTACGCGGCTGCCGGCGCGCGCGGGCGACGGCGCACCTGGTTCCTCGTCGGGCTCGCCGGTTCCACAGCAGGGTTCGCGGTCCTCGTGCCGCTCGCCTCGGTCGCCACGGTGCTCGTCGGGGCGTTCGTGGTGGGGGTCTCGAACGGCCTGTTCGGAGGCCTGCTCGGCGTGCTCATGATCGAGCGGGTCCCCGAGCGGTTGCGCGGCCGGGTCTTGGGCACGCAGAACGCCGTCCTGACGGCCGCCGCGCCCCTCGGTATCGTCGTGGCGGCGGTGCTGGTCGAGGGATGGAGCGTCGAGGTCGCGGCGGCCGGCCTGGGCGCCGTCTGGCTCGTCGCCCTCGTCGTCGGGGTGGCCGCCCGGTCGCTGCGACGCCTCGAGCCTGTCGACGGCGCGGACGGCGCGGAGGGCGGTGACGACGCCGAGGTGCAGGGAGGACACGTGGGGGACGACGCGCAGGACAGGAGGCTGGTCCGCGATGCGTAGCGCCGACCTCGCCCGCCTCGCCGGGGTCACCGTCCGCGCGCTGCGGCACTACCACCAGGTCGGCGTGCTCGCGGAGCCGCCCCGTGCCGGCAACGGGTACCGCCGCTACGACGTGCACGACCTCGTCCGGGTCTTGCGCATCCGGCGCCTCGCCGCGCTGGGCATCCCCCTGGAGCGGATGCCCGCCCTCCTCGACGACGGGGCCGACGACGCCCACGGGCAGGCCGGTGCCGAGGCCGGTGCTGAGGCCGGTGCGTCCGCGGCGCGGCTGCTCGACGAGCTCGACCGCGAGCTGGCCGAGCAGATCGACCGGCTCGTCCGCCAGCGGGAGGTCGTGGCCCACCTCCGGGCCCACCGCGCCGCGCCGGACCTGCCCCCCGAGCTGGCCCCGGCCGCGGCGGCCTTCGCGGCGGCCTCCGGCTCGCCCGAGCTCGTGCGCGTGGACCGGGACCAGGCCGTGCTCGTCTCCCACCTCGTGGGAGAGGAGGGCGCGCAGCACCTGGCCGAGGTCTTCCGGCGCCTCAGCGCCCATGACGTCCTGTCCGTCCTGGCGCCCCTGTCCGTGCGTTTCGCCCGGCTCGACGCGGACACCGACGACGCGGAGGTGGACGAGGTCGTGGACGGCTTCGTCGAGGTGTTCGGGCCGGTCGTCGCCGAGCTCGCGACGACGGAGGCGCCGCCGGGTTTCGATCGCGCCGCCGTGTTCCTGGCGGAGCACTCCGCCGACGTGCTGGGGGCGCGCCAGCGCGAGGTGCTCGCCCGGCTCCAGGAACGGCTCGAACGGGTCGCCGCGTCGCCGGGCCGGGCCGGTCCCGGGGCGGCGCCCTAGGGTGTCGGTCGTGGCACGCGACTACCTCTCGTCCCTGTTCAGCCTCGACGGCCGGGTCGCCCTCGTGACCGGCGGCAGCTCCGGCATCGGCCGGGCGATCGCCGGCGCGCTCGCCCGCGCCGGGGCACGCGTCGTCGTGCTCGCCCGGCGGGAGGCCGCGCTGGACGCCACGGTCGCGGAGCTGCGCGCGGACGGCTGCACCGTCGACCGGGTCAGCGCCGACCTGAGCACCCGGGACGGCGTGCGGGCCGCCGCCGAGGAGGCGGCCGCCGTCTTCGGCGAGCCCGACGTCGTGGTCAGCTCCGCCGGGATCAACCTGCGCCCGCCGCTGGGCGAGACGGACGACGCCACCTGGGACGCGACGATGGCGGTCAACCTCGAGGCGCCGTACCTCCTGGGGCAGCGGTTCGGGCCCGGCATGGCCGAGCGCGGCTTCGGCCGCCTCATCCACGTGTCGTCCCAGCAGGCGCACCGCGCGTTCGTGCAGTCCGGCGTCTACGGGGTCTCCAAGGGCGGCCTGGAGTCGCTGGCCCGCTCGCAGGCGGAGGCCTGGTCGCCCTACGGCGTCACCGCGAACACGCTGGTGCCGGGCTTCGTCCTCACGCCGCTCAACGCCCGCCTGCAGTCCGACCCGGCGCGCGTCGAGGCGCTCGCGGCCCGGACCATGGTGGGCCGCAACGGTCTGCCGGAGGACTTCGCCGGCGCCGCCGTCTTCCTGGCAAGCGACGCCTCGGCCTACGTGACCGGCCAGGCGCTGCACGTCGACGGCGGCTTCTCGGTGCACTGAGGGCGACCAGCTCCGTCGACCATGGCTGTTCCGACGACGACGGGAGGCACGGTGTCCGTCCTCGCGCTGCGCGAGCTGAACCGGGCGACGCTGGCGCGCCAGCTGCTGCTCGCCCGCGCGGACCGCTCGCCGCTGAGCGCGGTCGAGCACCTCGTGGGGCTCAACGCGCAGGACCCCGACCCGCCGTACCTCGGGCTGTGGTCTCGGCTGGCACGGTTCGACCTCCAGGACCTGACGGCGCTGATGACCGACAGGTCGGTGGTGCGCGGCACGTTCCTGCGGGGGACGCAGTACACCGTGACCGCGGGCGACTACCTCTGGATCCGCCCGCTGCTGCAGCCGATGCTGGAGCGCCTCCAGCGCAGCGCGTTCCGCCGGGCCACCGAGGGGCTCGACCTGCCCGCGCTGCTGACCGAGGCGCGGGAGGTGATCCGGTCCGGCGACGAGGTCACCCGTCCGCAGGTGGGGCGCGCGCTCGCCGCGCTCCACCCCGGCCGGGACCCGGCGGCCCTGGCGAGGTCGGCCCAGTTCCTGCTGCCGGTGCTCCACCCGCCGCCGGACAGCACGTGGGGCAGGCGCGGCCCGACGCCGTTCGTGCTCGCCGAGGACTGGCTCGGGTCGGCGCTCGACGCGCACGCCCCGGTCGAGCGGCTGGTGCTGCGCTACCTGGCGGCGTTCGGGCCCGCCTCGGTCCGCGACGTCACGGCGTGGAGCGGTCTGACCCGGATGCGTGAGGTCGTCGACGGGCTGCGCCCGCGGCTCGCGACGTTCCGCGACCCGTCCGGCCGTGAGCTGGTCGACCTGCCGGACGCCCCGCGGCCGAGCGGCGACGTCGAGGCGCCGGTGCGCTTCCTCGCCCCGCTCGACAACGTCCTGCTCGGGCACCACGACCGCACCCGGATCGTCACCGACGAGCAGCGCAGCCACGTCTTCCTGGAGGCGGCGGTGACCGTCGACGGCTTCGTGCGAGGGCTGTGGCGGATCCGTCGGCGCGCGGGCACGGCGACGGTGGTCGTGCGGCTCTTCCGCTCCCTGTCCGCGGCGGAGCGCGACGCCCTGACCGCCGAGGCCGTCGCGCTCGCCCGCTTCGTGGCGCCGGACGCCGACGCGCACGACGTCGCGGAGCTGGAGGTGGACGCGCCGTGGCCGCCCGGCGCCCCGTGGGACCCCTCGGGGCCGGGGGCCGGCGTCCGGCGCTGACTCGTCGGTGCGGACACCGCCCCGGTCACGGCGCACTCACCCCAGGGGGGTATGGTGCTCGGCATGACCGACGACACCACGACCGACCTCCGCCGCCCCGCCACCCTCACGATGTACGGGGCCACGTGGTGCGGCGACTGCCGCCGCGCCAAGCGCGTGCTCGACTCCCGCGGCGTGGAGTACGTGAACGTGGATCTCGTCGCCGACCCCACCCGGGCCGACGACGCCGAGGCGATCAGCGGCCGCAAGAACATCCCCGTCGTGGTGTTCCCCGACGGCGAGTTCTTCGTCGAGCCCACCGACGCCGAGCTCACCGCCAAGCTGGACGCCGTCGGGCTCTGACGCGTCACTCCCAGCGGAACCACGCGGCGGCCGCGGCGCCCGCGACGACGGTGCTCACCGCGAGCCCGACGAGCGCGGAGCCCGGCACCGCGACTCCCGCCCACGCCGCGCCCAGCGCGTCGACGGCGGCGCCGAACGGGAGCCAACCGCCGAGGGTGGCGAGCGCGTCCGGAAGGTTCTCCCGGGACCCGAACATCCCGCCGAGCGCGCCGAGCGCGAAGAACGCGACGAGGCCGATCGCCACCGAGGACCCGGGCGTCGGCGCGACGGCCGCCACCAGCATCCCGACGGCGTACATCGCGGCGATCGTCAGCGCCAGCACCGCCGCGCCGACCCAGGGGCCGGCCGGCGGGGACGCCCCGAGCCACGCGAACGCGACGCCCAGCGCGAGCGCGATGCCGAGCAGGATCTGCGCCACCCCGACGAACGCCTGCGCCCCGAGCACCATGGCCGGCGACGCGGGCGTCACGCCCAGCCGCTTGAGGACCCCGGTGCGGCGGTAGTAGGCGAGGAAGCTCGGCATGTTGATCACCCCGACGGTCGCGACGACCATCGTGAGGGTCAGCGGGAGGACGTAGACGTCCAGCGCGGTGCGCCCGCCCGTGCCGGGCACCACCTGGTCCAGGCCCGGCGCCAGCCCGTTCATCACGAGGATGAGCAGCGGCATGCCGAGCGGGATCACGAGTCCGGCGGTGTCGCGGGCCACCATCCGCGCCTCGGCGACCGTGAGCGCGAGCCACGCCCCGGCCCCCGGTCGCACGGGGCGCGGCGGCGCGCCCGGCTCGGGCAGCTCCAGCACTCGGGGGGTGGTGGGGTGGGCGGTCATGAGGCCTCCAGGCGGCTTCCGGTGAGGGCGAGGAACGCGTCGTCGAGGGTCGGCCGGCGCAGCTGTGTCTCGGTCGCGACGACGCCCGCGCCGGCGAGCGCCGCGCCCACCGCGTGCAGCAGGTCGCCGCGCGTCGGGTCGTCGTCGGGACCGGCCGCCGCGCCGGTGACGACGAGCCGCGGGCCGGTCGCGTCGACGCGCTCGACGGCGGGCAGCCGGGCCAGGAGGTCGACGGCGCCGGGGTCGTCGGTGCGCAGGGTGACGGTGGGCCGCAGGCCGGCCCGGTCGACCAGCTGGGCGGCGGTGCCGCGCGCGACGACCCGGCCGGCGTCGAGGATCGTCACGTGGTCGCACAGCCGCTCCACCTCCTCCATGAGGTGGCTGACGAGCAGGACGGTGACGCCGTCGGCCCGCAGGTCCTCGACCAGCGCCCACATGCTGCGCCGCGCCTCCGGGTCGAGGCCGGTGGTGAGCTCGTCCAGGATGACGGCGCGCGGCGCGCCCACGAGGGCCAGCGCGACCGAGACCCGCTGCTGCTGCCCGCCCGACAGCTTCTCGAACCGGACGTCGCGCGAGGCGCCCAGGCCGACGCGCTCGACCAGGAGGTCGGGGTCCAGGCCGCGGGGGTAGAACGACCGGTACAGGCGCACGAGCTCGCGGACGGTCAGGGCGCCGTGGAGGGAGGCGCCCTGCAGCTGGACGCCGAGCACGCCGCGCACCCGCCCGCGGTCCGCGCGCGGGTCGAGCCCGAGCACGCGCACCCGACCGGAGTCCGGGGCCCGGGCGCCGGCCAGGAGCTCCACGGTGGTGGACTTGCCTGCGCCGTTGCGGCCGAGCACGCCGGCCACCTCGCCCGGCCCCACCGACAGGCTCACGTCGTCGAGCGCGACCACCGGCGGGCGGCCGCGGCCCCTGGTGCGGTACGTCTTGCGCAGGTGCTGCGCCACGAGTGCGGTCATGGCGCCGACGCTAGGGACGCGGCGGGCGCCGTCGCGCGTGCCGCCGGTCACGACCTCCACCCGTGACTTCCGGCACTCTCGCCGCGGCGACCGGCCCGCTAGCGTGGTGCCGTGCGCCGGCTGGGACCCGAGGAGACGTCCGGGCTGACGACCCTCGTCGTCTGCCTGGCGATCGTCGTGCCCGTGCCGTTCGTGGCCGACCCGGACCGGATGCTCGTGCCGCTCGCCGTGTGGGTGCTGCTGGCGGTGGCGTGGCTCGCCGCGACCGTCGTCGCGGCCGTCCTCCCGCCGCGCGGGCGCGCGGCGCTCGCCGTGCTCGCGGCGCAGACGGTCCTCGCGGGCGCCCTCGTGATCACCGTGCCGGGGATCGGCTGGGTGCCGATCCTGCTGGTCTACGGCGCGGCGCTGAGCACCTACGTGGCGCCCCTGCGAGTGAGCGTCGCGGTGATCGCCGTGAACAGCGTCGCGCTGCTCGTCGCGTTCCTGCTGGCACCGGGGCAGCCGCGGATGTTCGAGATCGTGCTGTCGCTGGGCCTCTACCTCCTGCTCCAGGTGGCGAGCGCGGCCATCAGCGTCGCCCTGCAGCGCGAGCAGCGGATGCGCACCGAGCTCACGGTCGCGCACGCCGAGCTCGCCGCCGCGGCCGTGCTGGGCGAGGAGGCCACCCGCGCCTCCGAGCGTCTGCGCATCTCCCGCGAGCTGCACGACCTCATCGGGCACCAGCTCACCGTGCTCACCCTGGAGCTGGAGTCCGCCGCCCACCTGCCGCCCGAGCGCGCGGCGGAGCACGTGGAGCGCGCCCGCACCGTGGCGCGCGAGCTGCTCGGCGACGTCCGCGCCACCGTGGGCGAGCTGCGCCGTCGCGCGCCGGACCTGCGCGACGCCCTGGACGCCGTCGCCGCGGCCGTCCCGTCGCCGCGGGTGGAGGTGGACGTCGCCGAGGACGTCGTCGCGGACGAGGAGCAGACGGCGGCCCTGGTGCGCGTCACCCAGGAGGTCGTGACCAACGCCGTGCGGCACGCGGAGATGGCGACCGTGCTGCGCATCGAGGTCGCGGCGGACGACGACGGCGCGCTCACCCTGGTCGCCCGCGACGACGGCCTCGCCTCGGGCCCGGTCCGGATCGGGCACGGGCTCGCGGGCATCGCCGAACGCGCCGAGGCGCTGGGCGGCGGCGCGACGTTCGACGCGTCGGCGGGGTTCACGGTGCGGGCCCGCCTCGCCGCACGGGCGGCGTCGTGACGGCGGACCCGGCGCCCGGCGGCGCACGAGGGCGGGTGCGCCTCGTGCTCGCCGACGACCAGACGCTCGTGCGGCACGGCATCCGCAGCCTGCTGGAGATCGCGGGCGGCATCGACGTGGTCGCGGAGGCGGAGGACGGCGCGACGGCGGTCGACGCGGTGCGGGAGCACGATCCCGACGTGCTGCTGCTCGACCTGCGGATGCCCGGCCGCGACGGGATCTGGGCGTTGGAGACGCTGCGCGACGAGGGGCTGGAGGTCGCCGTCCTCGTCCTGACGACCTTCGACGACGACGCGCTGGTGCTGCGTGCGCTGCAGGCCGGGGCGCGGGGCTACCTGCTCAAGGACGTGACGCTGGAGCAGCTCGCGGACGCGGTCCGGACCCTGGCCGAGGGCGACACGCTGGTGCAGCCCGCCGTGACCGCGCGGCTGCTGCGGGCGGTCCGCTCGGGGCCGGCGCCGGCCGACGTCGTGCCGGCGGAGCTCACCGGGCGGGAGCGGGAGGTGCTGCGCCTCATGGCGCAGGGCTGGTCCAACCGCGAGATCGCGGACGCCCTGTACCTGGCGGAGGGCACCGTGAAGAACCACGTGTCGAACGTGCTGCTCAAGCTCGGCGCCAAGGACCGCACCCGGGCGGTGCTGCTCGCGCTGCAGGGCGGCCTGCTGTCCTGAGGGTTTCGTCGCCGGGCGGGTCGTGGCCGATACTCGACGCCGTGGAGATCCCCGTCGTCTGGTCCGTCGTCCTGCTCGCCGCCGCCCTGTGGAACCTGGCCGTGTGGCCCTCGTTCTGGCGCCGCGTGACCAAGGACCCCCGCGCCCGCGACGACGCCGGCCGCCCCACCCGGTTCTTCACCGTGCACGCCGTGCTGGTGGGCGTCTCGATGCTGCTCGCGCTGCTGGTCGGCGTCGTGGGGGTGCTCGGCCTGGTGGGCTGACCTCTGGCGCGTATGCGCAGGTCGCGTGACGATGGACACATGAGGGCGATCTGGAAGGGCGCGGTGACGTTCGGCCTCGTCAACGTGCCGGTCAAGCTGTACAGCGCGACCGAGGACCACGACGTGCCGCTGCACCAGGTGCACGACGAGGACGGCGGGCGCATCCGCTACCGGCGCGTGTGCGAGCTGGACGGCGAGGAGGTGCCGTACCAGCACATCGACCGCGCCTACGACGACGGCGAGCGGACGGTGGTGCTCACCAAGGACGACTTCGCAGCGCTGCCCGCAGAGGCGAACCGCGAGATCGAGGTCGTCGAGTTCGTGCCGACCGACCAGATCGACCCGATCATGCTCGACCGCACCTACTACCTCGAGCCGGACTCCAAGAGCCCCAAGGCGTACGTGCTGCTGCGCCGCACGCTGGAGGAGACGGACCGCACGGCGATCGTGAAGTTCGCGCTGCGCCAGCGCACCCGGCTCGCGGCGATGCGCGTGCGCGACGAGGTGCTGGTGATGCAGACCCTGCTGTGGGCGGACGAGGTGCGCGAGGCCGCCTTCCCGTCGCTCGACGGCTCGGTGACCGTCTCCGACAAGGAACTGGCGATGTCGGGGCAGCTCGTCGCGAGCTACGAGGCCGACTTCGCGCCCGAGGAGTACGAGGACGAGTACCAGGTGCAGCTGCGCCAGCTCATCGACGCGAAGATCGAGCAGGGCGACGCGCTCGACACGTCCGAGACGTTCGGCGAGCAGCCGGAGAAGGAGGACGCCGACGTCATCGACCTCATGGAGGCGCTGCGGCGCAGCGTCTCCGGGTCGAAGGGCGGCGGTTCCCGCGGGAAGGCGGGGCAGGAGGAGTCGGGGTCGACGAAGGCCCCGGCGAAGAAGGCCCCGGCGAAGAAGAGCCCGGCGAAGAAGTCGTCGACGTCGTCGAGCACGAAGAAGTCCCCGGCCAAGAAGCCGGCGGCGAAGAAGGCCCCGGCCAAGAAGACGTCGACCAAGGCCCCGGAGCGCAAGACGGGCTGAGCGGCACCGGTCAGGCGGGCGTGCCCCCGGCGGGTGCGCGGGCGGCGGCGACCTCGCGCACGAGCGTCAGCAGCTCGTCGATCTCGTGGTCCTCGGGGCCCGTCGCGCCGACGGAGGCCAGGGTGTAGAGGCCCTCGCCCATGAGGGAGACGGCGCGCGCCAGGACGGGGTCGCCCAGCTCGTCCTGGACGGCCGCCGTCCAGGCGGTCTGCGCCTCGTCGAGGACGGCGCGGGCGCGCGGGGAGGCGCCCTGCGCGACCCGCGACGCGGCGAGGTAGACGACCTCGAACTCGCCGCCGATGACGGTCGAGGTGCGCAGCAGGTAGTCGGTCGCGCCCTCGGGTGCGGTGCGCATCGCCTCGACGTCGGCGGCGGTGAGGACGGCCAGGTGGTCGAGCAGCCCCTCGACGAGGGCGTCCTTGGAGGGGAAGTGGTAGAGCAGGCCGCCCTTGGACACGCCGGCCCGCTCGGCCACCGCGTCGAGGGTGGCGGAGCGCTCCCCGGACTCGACGAGGAGCTCGGCGAACGCGCGCAGGACCTTGGCTCGGGCGGCGGGGGCAGGAGGCATGTCGACAGCCTAGTGGCGAGGTGTTACTGTACCGGCTGGACGGTGCGGAAGTTCGGCGTCAACCACGTCGCCCCGGCCGTCCGCAGCGTGTGAAAGGCACCACAGGTTCAGTCATGGCTCAGACCCAGGTGACGACGCACCCCGCTCCCTCAGTCACGGACACGGCCACGCGCCGCGACACCCCCGCGCGCCCCGTGCGCCTCGCCGGCGCCGGGCGCCGCTGGGCGGCCCTCGCCGTGCTGATGCTGCCGGTGCTGCTCGTCTCGATCGACAACACGGTCCTCAGCTTCGCCCTGCCGCAGATCTCGGAGGCCCTCGCCCCGGGCGGCACGCAGCTGCTGTGGATCGTCGACGTGTACCCGCTCGTGCTCGCCGGCCTCCTCGTGCCGATGGGCTCCGTCGCCGACCGCGTCGGACGTCGCCGCCTGCTCCTGATCGGGGCCGTCGGCTTCGCCGTCGTGTCTGCCGTCGCGGCCTTCGCGCCGACCGCCGGCGCGCTGATCGCCGCCCGCGCGGGCCTCGGCTTCTTCGGCGCGATGCTCATGCCGTCCACGCTGTCGCTGCTGCGCAACGTGTTCACCGACCGCGACGAGCGCCGCCTCGCCATCGCGATCTGGGCCGCGGGCTTCGCCGCCGGCTCCGCCGTGGGCCCGATCGTCGGCGGGGTGCTGCTCGAGCACTTCTGGTGGGGCTCCGTGTTCCTCCTCGCGGTGCCGGTGCTGGCCCTGCTGCTCGTGCTCGCGCCGATCTTCGTGCCCGAGTCGCGCGACCCCGCCCCGGGCCCGGTCGACCCGGTCTCGATCGTGCTGGTCATGGCCGCGATGACCCCCGTCGTCTTCGGCATCAAGACCCTCGCCAAGGGCGCGCTCCCGTCCCTCGGCCTCGCCGCGATCGCGGTCGGCCTGCTCATGGGCGTGCTCTTCGTGCGCCGCCAGCTGCGCCGCCGCAACCCGATGCTGGACGTGCGGCTGTTCGCCGTGCCCGCGTTCACCGGCTCCGTGCTGGTGAACCTGCTGTCGGTGTTCTCGCTGGTCGGCTTCCTGTTCTTCGTGTCGCAGGACCTGCAGCTCGTCATCGGGCTCTCGCCCGTGCAGGCAGGGCTCGTGCTCCTGCCCGGCACCGTGGCGATGGTCGTCGCCGGCCTGGCGGTGGTGAAGGTCGTGCGGCGCGTGCGGCCGTCGCACGTCGTCGCCGCGGGGCTGGCCCTGTCCGCCGTCGGCTACCTCGTCACGGCGCTCGTCGCCGGCCGGGGCGAGGCCGGCTGGCTCGGGCTCGCGTTCATCGTCCTGGCGATCGGCGTCGGCTCGGCCGAGACCGTGTCGAACGACCTCATCGTCTCGACGGTGCCGGCGGCCAAGGCGGGTGCGGCCTCGGCGATCTCCGAGACCGCGTACGAGGTCGGCGCCGTGCTGGGCACGGCCGTCCTCGGCGGGATCCTCACGGGGTCCTACCACGCGAACGTCGTCGTGCCGTCGGGCGTGAGCGCCGCGGACGCCGCGTCGGCGGCGGAGACGCTCGGCGGCGCCACGAGCCTGGCCGCCGACCTGCCGGCCGGCCAGGCGCAGGCCCTGCTGGACTCCGCGCACGCGGCGTTCGGCAGCGGCGTGGTCGTGACGTCCGCGATCGGCTTCGTCGCGGTGCTCGTCGCCGCGGGGATCGCGCTGACGACGCTGCGCAGCACGGATTCCTGAACCGTGTCCTGAGCACCGTACTGAGCACCGTCCCGAGCAGAGCGCTGAGGGCAGGCTCACACCGCGCGACGGCGGCGCCACCGGCGAGGACGGTGGCGCCGCCGTCCGTGTTCGGCGAGGGTGGACGCGATGAGCGACGAGCACGACGAGCCCACCTCGGTCGAGGACCCGGTGGACACGGACGCCACACCGTCCGGTGCGCGGACGCTGCGCGAGCGCCGGACGCCGCCGCGCTGGGTGCGCTGGACCCTCGCCGGGGTGACCGCGGCCGTGGCCTGCCTCGTCTTCGGCGTCAGCTCCGCCACCGCGGAGCTCGGCTTCGGGCCCCACGAGGCCGTCTACTCCGTGACCAACGACAGCCTGGTCGTGGTCGACCTCGGCCCGCTGGGCACGCTGGAGATCGACTCGCCGCTCCCGCTCGGGCTCGGAGTGGACGTGGTGGTCAAGGAGATCCCCGCCGACCTGACGACGGTCGGCGCGGCGAACACCCTCACCGCCCTCAGCCAGGACCTCGAGAGCTACCTGCAGTTCTTCTCCAGCCCCGACGTCGCCGTGCGCAGCGTCGCCCTCGCGCTGGTGGAGAACGCCCTGTGGCGCTCGCTGGGCGCCGCCGCGGTGCTGGTCGCGGCCGGGTTCGCGGTGCGCTGGCTGCTGGGGCCCGCCCGACGGCGCGAGCTCGCCGACGTGATGGCCCCCCGCACGGGGGAGATCACCGCGGGGGTGGCGGTCGTGGCCCTCGTCGCGACGACGGTGACGTCCGGGGCCGTCGGCAGCACCGCCCAGGGCCAGCCCGCGTCGCCCGTCTTCGCCGGGACGGCGCTCGAGGGCGCACGGATCACCGGGCGCCTCGCGGGGGTCATCGACACCTACGGCGGGCAGCTCGTGAAGCTGTACCAGGACAACGAGGACTTCTACGCGAGCGCGGACGACGACCTGTCGGCGGCGTGGGACGCCCGGCTCGCCGCCGAGGCGGCCGCCTCCGCCGCCGAGTCCGGCACGCTGTTCGCGTCGCCCGGCCCTCCGCCGACCGCGCCGGCCGCCCCGCCGCGCGTGGCGCCCAGCGGGAACGGCGAGGACGAGCCGGTGACGTTCGTCGTCATCTCCGACCTGCACTGCAACACCGGGATGACGCCCCTGATCCGCACGACGGTCGAGCGTTCCGGCGCCGACGTCGTGCTCAACGCGGGCGACACGACCATGAACGGCACGTCGGTGGAGAAGGTCTGCGTGGACTCGTTCGCGTCGGCCGTGCCGCGCGGCGTGCCGATGGTGGTGGCGGACGGCAACCACGACTCGCAGGTCACGTCCGACCAGGAGGCCGCGCACGGCCAGAAGATCCTCGACGGTCAGGTGATCGAGGTCGAGGGGGTGCGCATCCTCGGCGACCGCGACGCGCTCGAGACGCGGGTCGGCGTGGGCACGAACGTCGCGCGCGAGCGGACGCCGGAGCAGCAGGCGGCGGACCTCGCGACGACCGCCTGCGAGGACCGGCGCGGCGTCGACCTGCTGCTGATCCACACGCCGCCCGTCGGACTCGAGGCCCTCGAGACCGGCTGCGTGCCGTTCCAGGTGTCCGGTCACACGCACCGCCGGGCCGGGCCGGAGCAGGTGGGTCAGGGCATCCGGTACGTCAACGGGTCCACGGCCGGGGCCGCGCCGAACCAGCCGACCGTCGGGCCGCTGCACGGCACGGCCGAGATGACGGTGCTGCGCTTCGACCCCGAGACGCGGCGGATGCTCGACGTGCAGGTCGTGAGCGTGACGCCCGACGGCGCGGCGACGGTGGGCGAGCGGGAGCCGGTGCCCGAGGTCGTGCCGCCGGCCGACGAGGCGCTCGGGTCGTAGCGCCCGGATAGGCTCGGAGGGTGCCCGAACCCACCTCGAACACCACCACCTCGGCGCCGCAGGCCGTCGACCCCGACGAGCTCACGCCCGTCGCGCAGGACTACCTCAAGGCGGTCTGGTCGGCGCAGGAGTGGTCGGACGAGAAGGTCACCACGGGGCTGCTGGCGGACCGGCTGGGCGTGGGTCCGTCCACCGTCTCGGAGACGGTGCGCCGCCTGACGACGCAGGGCCTGCTGGGCCACGAGCCCTACGGCGGGGTCTGGCTCACCGAGCTGGGCCGGCGCTACGCGCTGGTCATGGTGCGGCGGCACCGGCTGCTGGAGACGTGGCTGGTGCGCGACCTCGGGTACGCGTGGGACGAGGTGCACGACGAGGCCGAGGTGCTGGAGCATGCCGTGTCCGACCGGCTCGTCGAGCGCATCTCCGCCCGGCTCGGCCACCCGCAGCGCGACCCGCACGGCGACCCGATCCCGTTCGCCGACGGTCGGGTGGTGCGACCCGAGGCGGTGCCGCTGGTGGACCTCGAGGCCGGCGCCGGGGGAGTGGTGGCGCGGATCTCGGACGCCGACCCGGAGGCCCTGCGGTACCTGGCCGACCTCGGGATCGACCTGGACCTGCCGGTGCGGCTGACGTCGCGGCGGGAGTTCGCCGGGACGGTCGGCGTGACGTGGGAGGCCGAGGGGCGCGAGGTCGGCGTGGACCTCGGCCTGCTGGCGGCCTCGCGCATCTGGGTCGTGCCCGCGTAGGCTGTCCCGGTTCCCCGACGACGTGAGCGCTGGACGGCGCACCGCCGTCGACGCCTCGTCTCGAAACGATTCGAGCGCGCTCCGCCCGTGACGCGTGCCGACCGATCCCGAGGAGAGGCGAGTGACCTCGACGACCACGCCCGCGAACGACGCCACGGCCCGCGCCGGCCGTGCCCCGCGCCCCGAGCACGTCGGGGCCGCGCTGTTCGCGCTCGCCGTCGGCGGGTTCACGATCGGCACCACCGAGTTCGCGACGATGGGCCTGCTGCCGCAGATCGGCGCGGACCTGGGCGTCAGCGACCCGGTCGTCGGCCACGCGATCACCGCGTACGCCGTCGGCGTCGTGGTGGGCGCGCCGCTGCTGACCGTCACGGCCGCGCGCATGTCCCGCAAGCGCCTGCTGCTGTGCCTCATGGGCTTCTACACCGTGGCCAACGTGCTCTCGGCGGCCGCGCCCGGCATCGAGAGCCTGGTCGTGGGGCGGTTCCTCGCCGGGCTGCCGCACGGCGCGTTCTTCGGCGTCGGGGCCGCGGTCGGCGCGGCCGTGGCCGGGCCGGGGCGCCGTGGGCACGCCGTGTCGATGATGATGACGGGCCTGACGATCGCGAACGTCGTCGGGGTGCCGCTGTCCACGGCCGTGGGGCAGAACCTCGGATGGCGGGTGGCGTTCGTCGTGATGGGCGGCCTCGGCGCGGTCACGCTGCTGGGCGTCTGGCGCTTCGTGCCGGAGCGCGGGCCGGTGGACTCCAGCGTCCGCCGGGAGCTCGCCACCCTGCGCAACGGGCCGCTGTGGATCTCGTTCGCGGCCGGGGCGATCGGCTTCGGCGGGCTGTTCGCCGTCTACACCTACGTCGCGCCGACCGTCACCAAGGTGGCGGGCATGTCCGAGAGCGCCGTGCCCTGGGTGCTCGCCGTGTTCGGCGTCGGCATGACCGTCGGCACGCTGCTCGGCGGCAGGCTGGTGGACCGGAACGTGCTGCACACGGTGATCGGCGCGTTCGTCGCCACGGCGCTGTCCCTGGTCCTGTTCGCGCTGGTGGGGACGTCGCCCGTGCCCGCCGTCGTCGGGCTGTTCCTGCTGGCCGTCACGTCGCAGACCCTCGGCCTGGCGATGCAGACCCGCCTCATGGACCTCTCGCCCCGCGCGCAGTCGCTCGGCGCGGCCCTGTGCCACTCCGCCCTCAACATCGGCAACGCGAGCGGCGCGTTCTTCGGCGGTCTCGTCATCGCCGCCGGCTACGGGTACCTGGCGCCCGCCTGGGTGGGCCTCGCGCTCACGCTCGTGGGCCTCGCGATGGTGCTGGCCTTAGGCCGCCAGCGCGTAGCGCACGCGGGCTGACCTGCGCCCCGACGTTGCGGCGAGGCCGTGCGCCCAGGAACGTGCGGTACGGTCGCGCCCGTGAGCCCGAGCGTGCGCGACGCGACCCAGGACGACCTCCCCGACGACGCCGCAGGGGAGGGCGTGCCCGCGTCCGGCCCGCGGGGCCTCGCCGCCCGCACCTACGGCGTGCTGCTGACCGTGCTGGGCGGGATCGGGTTCGGCGCGGCGTCGTGGCTAGCGATCGAGGAGTACCTCAAGCTGCTGGACCCGAACCGGGTGACGAGCTGCAGCTTCAACGTGTTCCTCGACTGCGGCGTCGCGATGATGTCCTGGCAGGGCACGCTGCTGGGTTTCCCGAACCCGTACATCGGGGTCGCCGCGTTCCCCGTGGTGATCACCACGGGCGTGGTGCTGCTCGCGGGAGCGCGGCTGCCGCGGTGGTACCACCTGAGCCTGCTGACCGTGAGCGCGGCGGCGCAGCTGCTGATCCTCTTCCTCATGTGGTCGAGCTTCTACGCGCTGGTGCGGCTGTGCCCCGCCTGCATGGTGGTGTGGACGATCATGTGGCCGCTGCTGTGGTTCCAGGTGGTGCACGCCGTCCAGGAGGGGCACCTGCCCGCGCGCGAGGGGCTGCGCCGCGCCGTCGTGCGCAACCGCGGCCTGGTCCTGCTCATCGGCTACGTCGTCGCCGTGGGCTGGCTCCTCCTGGCCGTCGGGGGGCCGCTCGTGGAGTCGTTCGGGGTGTGAAAATCCGGCCGGGGCCTGCGGTCCCGGCCGGTAGACTCGCCGGGTGAGCACGCCCGACACCGCACCCTCCCGACCCGAGGCGCCGACCGCGCCTTCCCACGAGCCCGCCCACCGGTACACGCCCGCCCTCGCGCAGCAGATCGAGGAGCGCTGGCAGGACCTCTGGGAGGAGCGCGGCACCTTCTGGGCGGCCAACCCGTCGGGGGCGCTCACGGACGGCGACGGCCGGAACGCTGCCGGCAAGCCGTTCTTCATCATGGACATGTTCCCGTACCCGTCGGGCGCGGGGCTGCACGTCGGGCACCCGCTGGGCTACATCGCCACCGACGTCGTCGGCCGCTTCCGCATGATGTGCGGCGACAACGTGCTGCACGCGCTGGGTTACGACGCGTTCGGTCTGCCCGCCGAGCAGTACGCGGTGCAGACGGGCCAGCACCCGCGCACCACCACCGAGCAGAACATCGTCACCATGAAGCGCCAGCTCCGCCGCATGGGGCTGGCGCACGACTCGCGCCGCACGTTCGCCACGATCGACCCCGAGTACGTGCGCTGGACGCAGTGGATCTTCCTGCAGATCTTCGACTCCTGGTACGACGCCGACGCCGAGCGTCCCGGCGGCGGCAAGGGCCGCGCCCGCCGCATCGCCGAGCTGGAGGCGGAGTACGCCGCCGGCACCCGCGCGCTGCCCGACGGCCGGTCGTGGGCCGCGCTGTCGGACGACGAGCGGCGCGACGTGCTGGACGCGCAGCGCCTGGCCTACGTCGACGAGTCGCCCGTCAACTGGGCGCCCGGCCTGGGCACCGTGCTGGCCAACGAGGAGGTCACGGCCGACGGCCGCTCCGAGCGCGGCAACATGCCGGTGTTCCAGAAGTCCCTGCGGCAGTGGAAGATGCGGATCACCGCCTACGCGGACCGCCTGACCGACGACCTGGAGCTCATCGACTGGCCGGAGAAGGTCAAGTCGATGCAGCGCAACTGGATCGGCCGCTCCACGGGCGCCAACGTCCGCTTCGACGTGGTGGGGACCGGCGACTACGACGCGGCCGGCGCGGGCGCGCAGGTCGAGGTGTTCACGACCCGGCCGGACACGCTGTTCGGCGCGACGTTCATGGTCGTGGCCCCGGAGCACCCGCTGCTGGACGAGGTCCCGGCGGCGTGGCCCGACGGCACCCGCGACGTCTGGACCGGCGGGCACGCCACCCCCGTCGAGGCCGTCGCCGCCTACCGGCGCGAGGCGGCCTCGAAGACCGCCGTCGAGCGGCAGGCCGACGCCGGCAAGAAGACCGGCGTCTTCACCGGGCACCTGGCGATCAACCCGGTCAACGGCGCGACCGTCCCCGTGTTCACGGCCGACTACGTGCTGATGGGCTACGGCACCGGCGCGATCATGGCGGTGCCGGGCGGCGACCAGCGCGACTTCGACTTCGCCGAGGCGTTCGAGCTGCCCGTGATCCGCACGGTCGAGCCCGCGGGCGGCCTGCCGGAGGACTTCGCCGGCGCGTACACGGGCGACGGCGTGGCGGTGAACTCGTCCAACGACGAGATCAGCCTCGACGGGCTGGGCGTGGCCGAGGCCAAGGAGAAGATCGTCGCGTGGCTGCAGGCCCGCGGCGCCGGCGAGGGGACGACCACGTACCGCCTGCGCGACTGGCTGTTCAGCCGGCAGCGCTACTGGGGCGAGCCGTTCCCGATCCTGTGGGACTCCAGCGACCGCCCGGTCGCGATCCCGGCCGACATGCTGCCCGTCGACCTGCCGGACGTGCCGGACTACGCGCCCCGCACGTTCGACCCGGACGACGCGGACTCCTCGCCCGAGGCCCCGCTGGGCCGCAACGACGAGTGGGTGCACGTCACGCTGGACCTGGGCGACGGGCCGCAGACCTACCGCCGCGACACCAACACCATGCCCAACTGGGCCGGCTCCTGCTGGTACTACCTGCGCTACCTGGACCCGACGGACTCGACCGACGGCCCCGCGAAGGGCACCGCCGTCGTCGACCCGGAGCTCGAGTCGTACTGGATGGGCCCGCGGCACAACGCGACGTCCGGCCCGGCCGGCGGCGTCGACCTGTACGTGGGCGGCGTCGAGCACGCCGTGCTGCACCTGCTGTACGCGCGGTTCTGGCACAAGGTGCTGCTGGACCTGGGCTTCGTGTCCTCGCTGGAGCCGTTCGGCACGCTGTTCAACCAGGGATACATCCAGGCGTACGCCTACACCGACTCCCGCGGCGCCTACGTGCCCGCCGGCGAGGTGGAGGGCGACGAGCAGACCGGCTTCACCTACCGCGGGGAGCCCGTCAACCGTGAGTACGGGAAGATGGGCAAGTCCCTGAAGAACGTCGTCACGCCGGACGAGATGTACGAGCAGTACGGCGCCGACACGTTCCGCGTGTACGAGATGTCGATGGGCCCGCTGGACCTGTCGCGGCCGTGGGAGACGCGCGCCGTCGTCGGCTCGCAGCGCTTCCTGCAGCGGCTGTGGCGGAACGTCGTGGACGAGGAGACGGGCGCGCTGGTCGCGACCGACGACGAGCCCGACACCGCCACGCTGCGGGCGATGCACCGCGCGATCGCGGACGTGCGCGTCGAGATGGAGCACATGCGGCCCAACACGGCGATCGCGAAGCTCATCACGTACAACAACCACCTCACCTCGCTGGACCGGGTGCCGCGCGCGGCGGTCGAGCCGCTGGTGCTGATGGTCGCGCCCATCGCCCCGCACATCGCGGAGGAGCTGTGGCAGCGGCTCGGGCACGACGGCTCGCTGGCGCGCGAGCCGTTCCCGACGGCCGACGAGCGGTACCTCGTCGAGGACACGGTGACGTGCGTCGTGCAGGTCAAGGGCAAGGTGCGCGGCCGCCTCGAGGTGGCGCCGTCCATCTCGGACGCCGACCTGGAGGCCGCCGCCCTGGCCGAGCCGAACGTGGTCCGCGCCATCGACGGGGCACCGGTGCGCAAGGTGATCGTGCGCGCGCCGAAGCTCGTCAACATCGTCGTCTGAGTTGGCGACCGTCCGCCTCGAGGGCGCCCTGGCACGCAGCCGGGGCGCCTTCGGCACGCCCTCGCTCGCCCTCCTGCACCGCAAGGAGGGGCCGCTGGTCGTGGCCCTGCTGTCCCTGATCTTCACGCCCGGTCGGGCCACGGTGCCCACCGAGCAGATGCACGTGGAGGTCGAGGACCTGCTCGCCGAGGCGCGCGCCGCCGGCCACGACGTGCCCGACGACGCCGCCCGCGCGCTGTGCTCGCGCTGGGTCGCGGGCCGCTGGCTGGTGCGCGCGCTCGACGACGACGGCGTCGAGCAGTACCAGGTCAGCTCGCACGCGGCGGAGGCTCTCGCGTTCGTGGACCGCACCCAGGGCGCGCGCGCCCTGGTCAGCGAGTCGCGCATCCGCACGCTGCTCGTCGCCCTGGACGGGCTCGCGCGGGACGCCCGGCCCGACCGGGAGTCGCAGCAGCGGGCGCTGCGGGAGCAGGTCGCCCGCGCCCGCGACGAGATCGCCGAGGCGGAGGCCGAGCTGGCCCGGCTCGAGGCCGGCGGCCCCGTGGTGCAGGCGCCCACGGACCGGCTGGTCGAGCAGTTCGACAACGTGGCCGCGCTGGTGCGCGAGCTGCCCGCCGACTTCGCCCGCGTCGCCGAGTCGATCGCGGAGCTGCAGCGCAGCATCGTCACGAGCCTGCGCCAGGACGAGCGCCCCACCGGCGAGGTGCTGGGCGCCTACCTGGAGGCCTCCGACTCGCTCATGGAGCGCACGCCCGAGGGTCGCGCCTTCTCCGGCGCGATGGAGCTGCTGCGCGACCCGCAGCTGCTCGGCAAGGTCGACGAGCGGGTGCGGGCGGTGCTCGCGCACCCGTTCGCCGCGGACCTGCCGGCCGACCGCCGGGAGTCGGTGCGGGCCCTGTACTCCCAGCTCCTGGCCGCGGTCGACGGCGTCCTCGACGCGCAGGCGCGCGCCTCGCGGACCATCACGCAGCAGCTCACCGTGCACAACCCGCTGCGCGACCGCGAGCTGGACGCCGCGCTGCGCGAGGCGACCGCGGCGATGGCCGAGTGGTTCCCGACCTCGGTGCGGGCCGCCCGCGTCGAGCCGCTGCGCTGGCTCGAGCGGGCCCGCCTCGGGCGCTTCCGTGCCCAGCTGCACGACCTGCGCCCCGACACGCCGCCCGACGCGCTGGCCGACCTCGACGACCCCGGTCACGACGCCGGCGGCGAGCCCGGGCAGGTCCTCGGCGGGCTGCGCGGCATGGGCGGCCCACGCTACGAGGAGACCGCGGCGCACGCGGCGCGGGTGCTGCGGGAGCGCGGGGGCGCCACGGCCGACGAGGTGTTCTCGGCGGGGCCGGCGGAGCTGCGCCGGCCCGTGGAGCTGCTGGGCTACCTGGAGCTGGCGGGGCCGGACGCGCTCGACGAGGCGCTCGGGGACGACGACGGCATCGGCGACGTACCGGCGGCACGGCTGCGCCGCGTGACGGCGGTGCGCGCCGACGGCACCACCCGCGACCTGGTGGTGCCGAGGGTGGGCCTCGCAGTGCCCCCCGACGAGCCCGACGACGAGGAGGACGCATGACCGACACGACGACCGAGCCGGCGGTGGAGCACGTGGCCGATGCGGACACCGTGTCGGACACCCCAGCGGACACCCCAGCGGACGAGGCGCCGTTCGTCGAGACGCCCGCGCTGGCCGACGACGACGCGGCGCTGTTCGCCGGCGACACGGGGGTGCTGCCGTACGAGGCGCGCCGCGCGCTCGCGCTCGTGCTGCAGCGGCGGTACCTGTCCGCGGCCGCGCACCCGGCGGAGTGGAAGGCGCTGCTGGCGCACCAGAACGTGCTGGCGTCGCGCTGCCACGACCTGTTCGTGGAGCTCGTCGTCGACCGCGACTACGAGATCGCGTACAAGCGGCAGGTCCGCGAGGCCGGTCTGAGCATCCCGGTGCTGCTCAAGGACGAGCCGTACAAGCGGGTCGAGACGCTGCTCATGCTGTTCGCGCGCAACCGCTTCCGGCAGGAGCAGGGCGCAGGGGAGCGCGCCGCGCACGTGGACGCCGAGGAGCTGGTCGACTACGCGCTGGGCTTCCTCGCCGCGGACGAGACCAACCTGGCCGCGCGCCGCCGCGAGGTCGACAACGCGATCGCGACGCTCGTGCGCGAGCACGTGCTCGACGAGGTCGCCGAGGGCCGCTACCGCGTGCAGCCCGTGGTCGAGGTCCTGCTGCCCGTGGAGCGGCTGCGGGAGCTCACCGCGTGGCTGCGCTCGCCGTCGGTGGTCGAACCCGACGAGGCCAGGGACGACGAGACCGACGCGGTCGACGAGGACGAGGAGTCCCCCGCATGACCATCACGAGCGACCCGGCGGAGCAGGTCGCCGCCCCCCGCATGCAGCAGTCGCTGTTCGGGCTGATCCCGACGGCGTCGGACGGGCGGCAGTGGACGGCGCGCTCGATGCAGCTGGTGAGCTGGGGCGGCTACCACGGCTACCACGAGGTGCGGTTCGCCGGCGCGACGACGCTGCTCACGGGCGCGTCCGGGTCGGGGAAGTCGACGCTCCTCGACGCGTACATCGCCCTGATGATGAGCCACACGACGCCGTTCAACGGCGCGTCGAACACGGCGACCAGCGGCCGGGCCCGCGGGCAGGAGCAGCGCAACGTCGTCTCGTACGCGCGCGGCAAGCTCGACGAGGAGCGGACCGCCGGGTCGGCGCGTGCCAAGGACCGGGTGCTGCGCGGCGAGACGTCGGACACCTGGTCGGCGATCGCGATGACGTGGTCCTCGCAGGCGGGCGAGCGGTTCACGGCCCTGCGCGCCTGGTACGTGCCCCGTGGCGCGCAGCGCGCGGACGAGACGACGGCCGTCCGCGCCGTCGTCGACGCGGACTTCAGCCTGCGTGACCTCGAGCCGCTCGCGGCGCAGCGGTTCGGCAAGGCCGGGCTCACCGCGGCCGGGCTGACGACGTTCGACACGGACAAGGCGTTCGCGACCCGACTGCACGCCGCGCTCGGCATCGGCGCCGCGGGCGACGGTGAGAAGGCCATGCAGCTGCTCGGCCGCATCCAGGCCGGCCAGCAGATCACCACCGTGGACTCGCTCTACAAGGCGATGGTGCTCGAGGAGCCCGAGACGATCCGGGTGGCCGAGCGGGCCGTGGAGCACTTCGACGAGCTCAGCGAGGTGCGCGCCGAGATGGACACGGCGCAGCGGCAGGTGGACGTGCTGCGGCCGATGCTGGAGCACCGGGCCGCGATCGACGCCGCCGTCGCGCGCCGCCGTCTCGTGGACGCCCTCGGGCCGGACGGCGGCGCCGGGGGCACCGCACCCGGCACAGGGTCTGCCGGGATCACGCCCTTCACCGCGTGGCGCGACCGCACGCAGCTCGACCTGCTGCGCGCGGGCGAGGCGGAGAACCGGGCCCAGCACAAGGCGGCGGCCGAACGGGTGGCCGTCGCCGAGGAGCGCCTCGCCGCCGCGCAGGGCGAGCTCGAGCAGGTGCGCGCCGACCAGCGCCGCAACGGCGGCGACGCCATCGAGGCGGCGGAGCGCGACGTCCGCACCGCCGAGCAGCGGCTCGCCGAGACCCGGCGCGCCCGCGCCGAGCTCGAGGGTCACCTGGCGCCGCTGGAGCGGGAGGCCGGGACGCGGCGCGAGCTCGACGCCCTGCACGCCGACGCCCGGCGGTACCTCGACGAGCGCGACACCCACACCGACGCGCTGTCCGAGGCCGTCGTCGAGGCCGCCGCTCGCGAGCGGGAGGCGATGCGGTCCCTCGCCGAGCTGGAGCGGGAGGAGGCGTCGCTCAAGGCGCGGCGCGGCAACGTGCCGCGCGAGCTGCACGAGGCCCGCGAGGCCCTGGCGCGCGCCGCCGGCCTGCGCCCCGACGACGTGCCCTTCGTCGGCGAGCTGCTCGAGGTGCGCGGCGAGTACGAGCCCTGGCGGGACGCGATCGGGCTCGCCCTCGGCGGGTTCGCCGTCACCGTGCTGGTCGACGAGGCGCGGCTCGACGCCTTCCGGTCCGCGATCGACGCCGTCCGCTCCCCGGTCCGGGTGCGCTTCGAGGGCGTCCCCACCGGGCTCGCGCTGCACGAGGAGGCCGACCGCGCCCTGCTGCCAGGACGGCTCGAGGTCAAGGCCGGGCCGTTCGGCGGCTGGCTCGCCGGGCGCCTGGCGGAGCGGTTCGCCTACGTGTGCGTGGACGACCCGACCGAGCTCGCGCGCCACGCCGACCGGAACGAGCCCGCGCTGACGCGGTCGGGCCAGACGTCGGAGGGCCGGCGGGGCGCGCACGGCGGCCAGGGCCGGGCGTCGGTGCTGGGCTTCAGCAACCACCGCCGGCTCGAGCAGCTCGCCGAGCAGATCGCCGCGGCGCACCAGGAGCTGCGGCAGGCGTCCGAGGCGCTCGCGGGCGCGCGGCTGCGGCAGAAGGGCGAGGCCGACCACTTCGTCGCGTACAGCCACGCGCTGCGGGCCGCCTGGGACGACGTCGACGTGCGCGGCGCCGAGGAGCGGCTCGCCGAGCGGCGGGACCGGCTCGAGGCGCTCGTCGCCGGCTCGGACGTGCTGCGCGCGCTCAAGGCGGACGAGGACGCCCTGCGCGCCCGGGTCGACGAGCTGTACCGGGAGCGGGCCGCCGCGCAGCAGCGCGTCACGGAGCTCGGCGCCGCGTGGGAGCAGCTCAGCGACCAGGTGGACCAGGTCGCCGACGCCGTCGACCGCGCCGACGAGGAGGGGGTCGAGCTCACCGGCGAGCAGGAGCGGCGGCTGGCCGAGCTCATGGCGCAGGTCGGCTGGTCCGGGGTGTCGGGCACGTCGGGCAGCGGCCTCGCGGACCTCACCACGGCCGTGGCCGCCGTCGTGCGCGAGCTGCACCACGAGCGCGACGCGGCCGAGGAGTCGGAGCGCGCGGCGCGGGCGGCGCTCGCCGCCCTGTTCGAGCGGTTCAACGACACCTGGCCCGACCCCAACCGCAGCGCGGACCCGGACGGCGCGTACGCCGACTTCCTGCGGATCTACGAGGACCTGGAGTACCAGCAGCTGTACCGGCTGCGGGACCGATGGTCGGCGCACCTGCGGCAGATGTCCGGCGACCAGCTCACCCGGCTGAACAACGGCATCGCGCAGGCCGTCGCGGAGATCCGCGACCGCATGGAGCCCGTGAACGCGATCCTCGCGACGCTGCCGTTCCGCGACGACGCGCACCGCCTGCGCATCACCGCCACCCCGGTGGAGGCGGCCGACGTCGTCTCCTTCCGGCGGCGGCTGCGCGAGCTGGCCACCGCCCCGGCGGGCGACGTCCCGCTCGCGGACCACGAGCGCCGGTACGAGCGGATGCGGAAGCTGATCGACCGCATCCGCCCGGACAGCCCGGAGCGCCGCCGCCTGGTCGACGTGCGCGAGCACGTGCGGGTCAGCGCCGAGTGCGTGGACCTCGAGGGCAACCACGTGAGCGTCTACGACCACATCGCCGGCAAGTCCGGCGGCGAGTCGCAGGAGCTCGTCGCGTTCATCGTCGGGGCGGCCCTGCGCTACCAGCTCGGCGACGCCGGGGCGGAGCGCCCGCGGTACGCGCCCGTCTTCCTCGACGAGGCGTTCATCAAGGCCGACGCCCGGTTCGCCGGCCGCGCCGTCGGCGCGTGGCGCGGGCTGGGTTTCCAGCTCGTCGTGGGCGCGCCGCTGGACAAGGTGAGCGCGCTGGAGCCGCACGCCGACGTCGTGCTGCAGGCCATCAAGGACGCGACCGGGCGGTCGCGGCTGGTGACGCTCGTGGGGGAGTGACGAGTGGTCGGCGTCGGGTCGGGCCGGCCGCACCGAGGCTGTGTACTGTCGTGACGTGACCGAGACCACGCCTCTGATCACCAGCCCGGAACCGACCGTCGAGGGGTTCGTCCGCGAGTACCTGCACGAGCTCAACTTCTCCCAGGGCACGATCCTGGAGCGGGCCACGGACAACGACCGGTACCTCGCGCTGGCGCGCACGGTGCGGCACTACCTGATGTCCCGGTGGATGCAGACCACGGTGAGCCAGTACCGCTCGCAGGCGAAGGCGGTGGCCTACCTGTCGGCGGAGTACCTCCTGGGCCGGCAGCTCGACAACGCGCTGATCGCGACGGGGCTGCAGGACGTCGCCGCGGAGGCGCTGGCCAGCCTGGGGCTCGACCTGGACGAGCTGCGCGAGGTGGAGGTGGAGCCGGGGCTCGGCAACGGCGGGCTGGGCCGGCTGGCGGCCTGCTTCGTCGACTCGCTGGCGACGATGAGCGTGCCCGCGATCGGGTACGGCATCCGGTACGAGTACGGCATCTTCCGGCAGACCTTCGTCGACGGCCGCCAGGTCGAGGAACCGGACACCTGGCTGGACAACGGCGACCCGTGGGAGTTCGCGCACCCCGAGCACGAGGTCACCGTCGGCTTCGGAGGCCACACCGAGAAGTACACGGACGACGACGGCCGCGAGCGCTCGCGCTGGGTGCCGGGCTGGCAGGTGCTCGGCGTCCCGTACAACTCGATGGTGCCGGGCTACCGGAACGGGCGGGTCAACACGCTCCGGCTGTGGAGCGCGCGGGCCACGCACGCGTTCGACCTCAAGATCTTCAACTACGGCGACTACGCCGAGGCGGTGCGCGCGCAGACGTTCGCGGAGAACATCTCCAAGGTGCTCTACCCGGAGGACTCCACGCCGCAGGGCAAGGAGCTGCGGCTGCAGCAGCAGTACTTCTTCGTCGCCTGCTCGATCCGCGACTTCATCGACCAGCTGCTGCCGCCGGAGTTCGACCTGCACGACCTGCCCGACCGGATCGTCTTCCAGCTCAACGACACCCACCCCGTCATCGCGATCCCGGAGCTGATGCGGATCCTCGTGGACGAGCGCGGGTTCGAGTGGGACGACGCCTGGCAGGTGACGCAGCGCTGCTTCGCCTACACGTGCCACACGCTGCTGCCGGAGGCGCTGGAGGTGTGGCCGGTCGAGCTCGTGGGGCGGTTGCTGCCCCGGCACC
Organism: Isoptericola sp. NPDC057391; assembly: GCF_042668085.1. Taxonomy (NCBI): domain Bacteria; kingdom Bacillati; phylum Actinomycetota; class Actinomycetes; order Micrococcales; family Promicromonosporaceae; genus Isoptericola; species Isoptericola sp. NPDC057391. The sequence goes on from NZ_JBHVBO010000016.1 coordinate 35,747, forward strand.
TGGAGATCATCTACCGCATCAACGAGGAGTTCCTCGCCCAGGTGCGCGAGCGCTCGGGCGGGAACGAGCTGCTGGTGCGGCGCATGTCGATCATCGCCGAGCACCCCGAGCGGTCGGTGCGGATGGCGTTCCTCGCGACGGTCGGCGGGTCGAAGGTGAACGGCGTCGCCGAGCTGCACTCGCAGCTGCTGCGCGACAAGGTGCTCGCCGACTTCGCCGACTTCTGGCCGGAGAAGTTCACCAACGTCACCAACGGCGTCACCCCGCGCCGCTTCGTGAAGCTGGCGAACCCGGGGCTGTCGGGGCTGATCACGGAGGCCATCGGCGACGGCTGGGTCACCGACCTCGACCGGCTGCGCGAGCTGGAGCCCTTCGCCGACGACACCGAGTTCCGCCGCCGGTTCAGGGAGGTCAAGGCGGCGAACAAGGACCGGCTGGTCTCCTTCCTCGCGGCGCGCGACGGCGTCGCGATCGACCCGGGCACGATGCTCGACGTCATGGTCAAGCGGCTGCACGAGTACAAGCGCCAGCTCCTCAAGCTGCTGCACGTCGTGACGATCTACGACCGCATCACGTCCGGGGAGCTGGAGCTCGGCGACGTCACGCCGCGCACCGTCGTGTTCGGCGCGAAGGCCGCCCCGGGCTACGTGATGGCGAAGGAGATCATCGCGCTGATCAACCACGTGGGCGCCGTCGTCGCCGCGCACCCCGACGTCTCCCGGGTGCTGCGGGTCGCGTTCCCGGCGAACTACAACGTCACGGTCGCCGAGACCCTGATCCCGGCGGCCGACCTGTCGGAGCAGATCTCCCTGGCCGGCAAGGAGGCGTCCGGCACGGGCAACATGAAGTTCGCGCTCAACGGGGCGCTCACCATCGGCACCGACGACGGGGCGAACGTCGAGATCCGCAAGCTCGTCGGCGACGAGAACTTCTTCCTGTTCGGGCTGACGGAGCCGGAGGCGAGCGCCGTCGCCGAGGCGGGCTACCGCCCGTCGACGTACTACGAGGAGAACCCGTCGCTGCGCCGTGCCCTCGACCTCGTCGCGCGCGGCACGTTCTCCGGCGGGGACGCGTCGGTCTTCGAGCCGATCGTGTCCAACCTGCTCACCGAGGACCGGTTCATGGTGCTCGCGGACTACCAGTCCTACCTCGACGCCCAGGAGCGCGTGGAGCGCGCGTACGCCGACCCGGACGCGTGGAGCCGTGCGGCCGTGCTGAACGTGGCGCGGTCGGGCTTCTTCTCCTCGGACCGTTCCGTGCGCGACTATCTCGACCGCATCTGGCACGCCGCGCCGCTGACGACCGACTGACCACGGCGGGTGGGCGTCAGCGCCGTCGGCGCGTGCCGAGCACGGTGCGGGTGATCTCCCGGGCCAGGGTCGTGCCGACGGTGGTGAGGATGGCGTCCATCGGGCTGCGGGCGCGCGAGGTCGAGCCGGAGCGCGAGGCCTTCTGAGCCTTCCGGGCGTCGGCCTCCGCCTGCTTGCGCGCCCGCGTCGCCTCCTTCTCGAGCTCGGCGGCGCGTTCCGCCGCCTCGTGGGTGGCGGCGTCCTGCGCGGCGCGCGCCTGCAGCAGCTCGTACGCGGACTCGCGGTCGACGGCGGCGCCGTAGCGTGCCTGACCGGGTGACGCCGCGACGGCCGCGTCGAGGACCTGCTGCGGTGCCGGGTCCATCGACGCCTGCGGCGCGCGCACCCGGGTCCACGCGACCGGGGTGGGCGCGCCCTTCTCGTCCAGCAGCGTGACGACGGCCTCGCCCGTGCCGAGCGACTGCAGCAGTCGTTCGAGGTCGTACGGCGAGGTGGGGAACGTGCGGGCCGCCGCGCGCAGGGCCTTCGCGTCGTCGGGCGTGAAGGCGCGCAGCGCGTGCTGCACGCGGTTGCCGAGCTGGGCGAGCACGTCGGCCGGGACGTCCTTGGGGGACTGGGTGACGAAGAAGACGCCCACGCCCTTGCTGCGGATGAGCCGCACCGTCTGGACCACCTGCTGGAGGAACTCCTTGGACGCGCCGGTGAACAGCAGGTGCGCCTCGTCGAAGAAGAACACGAGCCGGGGCTTGTCGGGATCGCCCACCTCGGGCAGCTCCTGGAACAGCTCCGCCAGCAGCCACATGAGGAAGGTGGAGAACAGCGCGGGGCGGTCCTGCACGCCCGGGAGCTCGAGGGCCGAGATCAGGCCGCGGCCGTCGGGCGTGGTGCGCAGCAGGTCGGCGGTCTCGAACGCGGGCTCGCCGAAGAACACGTCGCCGCCCTGCGCCTGCAGCCCCACGATCTCGCGCAGGATGACGCCGGCGGTGGCCGCCGAGACGCCGCCGATGCCCTTGAGCTCCTGCTTGCCCTCGTCGGAGGTGAGGTGCGCGATGGTGGCCTGCAGGTCCTTGAGGTCGAGCAGGGCGAGCTTCTGGGTGTCGGCCCAGTGGAAGATCAGCTCCAGGCTGGAGGACTGCGTGGAGTTGAGGCCGAGCACCTTGCTCAGCAGCAGCGGGCCGAAGTCGGTGACGGTCGTGCGGATCGGCACGCCCGTGCCCAGGCCGCCGAGCGAGTAGAACTCCACGGGGAAAGATGTCGGCGTCCACGCCTGCCCGATGCTCGCCGTCCGCGCGGCGACCTTGGGGTTGTCCGGGCCCTCGACGGCCAGTCCGGACAGGTCGCCCTTGATGTCGGCGAGGAAGACCGGGACGCCCTGCGCCGACAGGCCCTCCGCCATGCCCTGCAGGGTCTTCGTCTTGCCGGTGCCCGTGGCGCCCGCGACCAGCCCGTGGCGGTTGAGCGTCGCGAGCGGGAAGCCGACCTGGACGGTCGCGTCGGCAGTCGGCTCGCCGCCGAGCGGGCCGGACAGCAGGGCACCGAGCGGCAGCGTCGGCGCGTCGGAGGCGTAGCCCGCGCGCACCTCGTCGGCGTACGACGGCGGCGCCGCGGGGACGGCGCTCGTGGGGTCGGCCGGCGCGGCGTCGGCGGGCGCGGGGTCTGCGGTCGTGGGGTCCGGCCGGCCGGCGTCCTGCGGAGCGTCCCTGCTCGCGGCCTCAGCCGCCTCCAGAGCCGCCTGGGCGGCCGCCGCCTTCGCCTCGGCCGCCTCGGCGGCGGCCTGCGCGGCGGCCGCGCGCAGGGCGGCGAGGTCGGCGTCGTCGCTGGGCAGTGTCCCCTCGGCCATGGCCCGCACGCTAGCGCGCGCCTGCACCGGGTGCGCGGCGAGGAGCGGGATGAGGTTGAGAACCGTTCTCACATCTGCTTCACTACTCGAGCACATGGGAATCGTTCTCATATGGTTCCTTTCGTGCTGCCCCGACCTGGAGAGAGACGCATGCCTGCCCTCACCCGCACCACCCGCACCGCCGGCCGGCGCCGACCGCCCGTCGCGGGCCTCCTCGCCCTCGCGATCCCCCTCACGCTGGCGGGTTGCGCGTCCGCGGACCCCGCCGACGGCGGAGCGTCGGTGGAGCCGTCCGCCGAGGACACCGCGCAGGCCACCGAGGCCGCCGCCGCGACCGCCCGCATCGCGCTCACCTACGACGGCGGCGTCGTCGTCCTCGACGCCCAGACGCTGGAGCAGGTCGCGGACCTGCCGCTGGACGGCTTCACCCGGCTCAACCCCGCCGGCGACGGGCGCCACCTGCTCGCCTCCACCACCGGCGGGTTCCGCGCCCTGGACCTCGGCGCGTGGGCGGAGGCGCACGGCGACCACCACCACTACTGGACCTCCGAGCCGCGACTGACCGACGTCACCTACGCCGCGGAGGAGCCCGGCCACGTCGTCGTGCACGGTGGCCGCACCGTGCTGTTCGACGACGGGACCGGCCAGGTCCGGGTGCTCGACTCCGCCCACGTGGCCGAGGGCGAGGCGCCCGCCCGCGAGCTGACGACGCCGTCGGCGCACCACGGCGTCGCGGTCGAGCTCTCCGACGACTCGCTCCTCGTCACCGAGGGCACCGAGGAGGCGCGCTCCGGGGTGCGCGTCCTGGACGCCGACGACCGGGAGATCGCCGCCAGCGACGACTGCCCGGGCGTGCACGGCGAGGCGGTCGCGGCCGACGAGGCCGTCGTCGTGGGCTGCGAGGACGGCGTCCTCGTCTACGCGGACGGCGAGCTCACCAAGGTGCAGGCGCCCGACGCCTACGGCCGCATCGGCAACCAGGCCGGGTCCGAGGAGTCGCCGATCGTGCTCGGCGACTACAAGGTCGACCCCGACGCCGAGCTGGAGCGGCCCACGCGCGTCTCGCTCGTCGACACGCGCACCGGGGAGCTGTCGCTGGTCGACCTGCCCTCGAGCTACACGTTCCGGTCCCTCGCCCGCGGCGACGACGGCGAGGCGCTCGTGCTGGGCACCGACGGCGCGCTGCACGTCATCGACCCGGAGAGCGGGAAGCTCGAGAGCTCGATCCCGGTGATCGACGCCTGGGAGGAGCCCCTCGAGTGGCAGGAGCCGCGACCGGCGGTGCTCGCCCTCGACGGCTCGGTGTACGTCACCGACCCGGCGACGAAGTCGGTGCACGCCGTCGACGTGGAGACCGGCGAGGTCTGGAAGTCCGTCCAGCTCGACGTCGCGCCGAACGAGATCTCCGGTGTCTCGGGCGACGCGGAGGCGCACGATGACGAGGCGCACGATGACGAGGCACACGAGCACGAGTGACGACGATGCCGCCCGGGGCGACCCGGGCGGCGTCGGTAGACTCCCGCCGATGTCCTTCGAGATCCCCGTCGAGCGTGGCGCGGTCCGCGTCGTCACCGACTCGACCGCCTGCCTGCCTGCCGCAGACGACGGCGCCGCCGCGCCGGTCGTCGTCCCGCTCCGCGTCGTCGCGGGGGAGGAGTCGTGGCGCGAGGGCGTGGACATCACGCCGCAGGAGGTGGCCGCGCGCATCGCCGCCGGCGAGCGGCTGAGCACGTCGCAGCCCGCGCCGTCCGAGTTCGCCGCGGCGTACCGGGAGCTCGCCGCCGACGGCGCACGGGCCGTCGTGGGCGTGCACCTGTCGGGGGCGCTGTCCGGCACCGTGGAGGTCGCCGCGGCCGCCGGGCAGCGCGCCATGATCCCGGTGCAGGCGGTCGACTCGCGGACGGTCGCGATGGCGCTCGGGTTCGCGGCGCTGGAGGCCGCCCGGTGCGCTGCCGACGGGCACGACGCCGCGACCGTCGCTGCCCGCGCGCGGCAGGTCGCGGGGTCGAGCACCACCGTGTTCCTCGTGGACTCGCTCGACCATCTGCGCCGCGGCGGGCGGCTCTCCGCCCCCGCGGCCGCGCTCGGCACCGCCCTCGGGGTGCGGCCCATCCTCGGCATGCGCGACGGCGTGATCGAGATGACGCAGCGCGTCCGGACGCGCCGTGCGGCGACCGACCGGCTCGTCGAGCTCGCGGTGCGGCGCGCCGAGACGTGCGAGCGGCCGGGGGTGGCCGTGCACCACCTCGGCGTGCCCGAGCGGGCCGAGGAGCTCGCCGCCCGGCTGGCTGCGGACACCGGGGCCGAGCTGGTCGTGACGCCCGTGAGCGCGGTGCTCGGCGCGCACGTCGGGCCGGGCGCCCTCGCCGTGGTCGTCGCCGAGCTGGGCGGACGTCCCGGCGACGCTGTGCGCTGAGGAGCCTGCCCCCAGGGCCGCGTCGTCCACAGGTTGCCGCGCGCGGCGCCCGTCGAGAGGGCGGCGACCCTAGCGTCGCCGCGTGACCACCACGCTGCCTCACGACCACGGCGGGGCCGACGCGCCGCCACCTCACACGCCACCGGACACCGTCCCGCCGCCGGAGGATGGCGACCGGCCGCGCGCCTCCGAGCCGGTGCCGGACCGGGCTCTCGGTGAGGCCGCCGCACGGCTGCGGGCCTGGCACGCCCTGCGCGAGGACGCCGGCGGGCTCCCCGGTCCCGTTTCCGGTGTTGTTCCCGGTCGTGGACCCGGGCGCGATCCCCTGGACGGACCCGACGGCGGGCCTCCGGCCGGTCCGGCACCGTGGGCCGCCCCCGCCGGCGAGGACGAGCTCGCCGCCCGCCTGCGGGCCCGGCGGTCGGCCCGGCACGTCGCCGCCGCGTACACGGCGGCGCACGGGCACCCCGTCGACGGGCACGACGACGGTGGCGGCCCGCGGCGCTGGTCGATCGGGCTGCGCGCGGCCGTCGTGGCCTCCGTCGCCGTCCTGCTCGTGGCCGTCGTCGTCGCGGTGGTCGCGACCGCACGGCCCGACGACGTCATCACCCTCGCCGACGCGGGGGCGTCGTCCGCGGCCCCCACCGGTCCGTCGTCGCCGTCCGCCGGCCCGACCACGACAGCGGGCACGACAGCGGGCACGACAGCGGGCACGACAGCGGGCACGGCGGGCTCGGGCGACCCCGACGCGGGCTCCGCTGCCGGCACCCCCGAGGCGGCATCGGCGCCGGGCACGGTGGTGGTGCACGTCGTGGGCGAGGTGCGCGAGCCCGGCCTGGTCACGGTCCCGTCGGGAGCCCGGGTGGCGGACGCCGTGGCCGCCGCCGGCGGCACGACCCGGCGCGCCGACGCCGCGGCCCTCAACCTGGCGCGGGCGGTCGTCGACGGGGAGCAGATCCGCGTGCCCAGACCCGGGGAGGCGGTTGCGGCGGCCGGCGGCTCTCCGGACGCGGGCGGCGGGGACGAAGCGGGCGGGAGCGGGAACGGAGGTGGGGTGGGCGAGCCGCCGGGCGGCGCCGTGAACCTCAACTCCGCAGGGGCGGCGGACCTCGAGGAGCTGCCCGGTATCGGCCCCGCCCTGGCCGAGCGGATCGTCGCGTGGCGCGACGAGAACGGGCCGTTCACCAGCGTCGACGAGCTCGACGAGGTGTCCGGGATCGGCCCGTCGGTCCTCGGGCAGGTCCGTGACCTGGTCACGCTGTGACGCGCCCGTCGCTCGGCGTCCCCGACGTGGCCCCGCACGGGACCGTGGCCGCCGCCCCGGACGAGGCCCCGGACGAGGCCTCCGACGAGCGACGGAAGGACCTTCCGCCGCCGTCTCGGCGCGTGGACCTGCGGCTGGTGCCCGCGGCCCTGGTGGCGTGGGCGGCGGCGTGGGCGCTCACCGGTCCCGTCCAGGGGTGGGCCGGCGCGGTGGCCGTCGGGGCGGTGCTCGGCAGCGCCGGAGTGGGCGCGGCAGCCCTCCTCCGGGCGTGGTCCGCACGCTCCTCCTGGGCTCGACGCGGCCCGCGGCGGGTGCCCCGGGCGGGTGCCGGCCGGCCCGCGACGAGGCACGTCGTCGTGACGCTGGCGTGCCTGGCGGCGGTGGCGCTCGGGGTGCACGCCCAGGCGGCGCGGCAGGCACCTCTGCGCTCCTTGGCAGGGCAGGGAGCGCACGCCGAGCTGGTCGGTCGCGTCGTGTCGGAGCCCCGGCCCGCCGTCTTCGGCGACGGCGAGCGCTGGCAGGTGGCGGTGCGGCAGGTGACGGCGCGCGGGATCGTGTCGTCCGCCGCCGGGCTCGTCGAGGTCACGGCGGCGGGCCCCGCGCCGCGGTACGGGGCGACCGTCGCGGTGTCGGGGGTGCTGCGCCCCGTCGAGGCGGGCGACGGCCCGCTGGCCAGGCTGGCGGCGGCGGGTCCGGTGGCCGAGCGCGCCCCGCCGACGGCCCTGCTGCGCGCGACGCACACGATGCGGTCGGCGCTGCTGGACGTCACCGACCCCCTGTCCGCGCAGGCGCGTGGGCTGGTGCCTGGCGTCGCCGTCGGCGACACGAGCCGCGTGCCCGACGCCGTCGACGAGGCGATGCGGGTCACGAGCCTCACGCACGTCACCGCGGTCTCCGGCGGCCACTTCGCGATCGTGGTGGCCGCGCTCACCGCCCTGTGCGCGCTGGCGCGGGCCCCGCGCGCCGTCCGCGTCGGCATCGTCGCGGTGGCCGCGACGGCCTTCGTCCTGCTCGTGCGGCCCGAGCCCAGCGTGCTCCGGGCCGCGTGGACCTGCGCCGCCGCGCTCCTGGCCCTGGCGCTGGGGCGGCCGTCGTCGGGTGCACCGGCCCTCGCGGCGGCTGCGACCGTGCTCCTCGTCGTCGACCCGTGGCTCGCGCGGTCCTACGGGTTCGTCCTGTCGTGCGCGGCGACGGCGGGGCTCGTGCTCCTGGCGGGCCCGCTCGCCCGGCGGCTGGCGCCGTGGACGGGCCGTCCGCTCGCGTTCGCGCTCGCGGTCCCGTGGGCCGCGCAGGCCGCGTGCGGGCCGGTGCTGCTCCTGCTCGACCCGCACGTGCCGCTGATGTCGGTACCCGCGAACCTGCTCGCGACTCCTGCCCTGGTCCCGGCCACCGTGCTCGGGCTCGTGGCCACGCTGCTCGCCCCGTGGGCGCCGGGGCTCGCCCTGCCGGTCGCGTGGTCGGCGGGACTCTCGACGGGATGGATCGCCGGCGTGGCCCAGTTCTTCGCCGCGGTGCCGGTCGCCCGCCTGCCCTGGCCCGCGGGACCGCTCGGGGTGGCGGCGCTGGCGCTGCTCACGGTCGGGGTCCTCGCGCTCGTCCTGCGCCGGCCACCCGGTGAGGGCTGGCGACGCGAGTGGCGGGAGGCCGCACCGCGCGCCGTGCGCCGGGTCCGGCGGCGGGTGCGGCGGGCGACGGCGCGGCACGGACGCGGGCGAGTGGCGGCGGTCGCCGGCCTGGCGGGCGCCGCGCTGCTGGCCGTCGTCGTGGTCGCCCTGCCCCGGCTCGCCGGCGCGGGCCACGCCGTCCCCGACGACTGGCAGGTCGCCGCCTGCGACGTCGGACAGGGCGACGCGCTCGCGGTGCGCACCGGCCCGGCGTCGGCGGTGGTGGTGGACGTCGGCCCCGACGGCGAGGCGGCCGGTCGGTGCCTCGACCGGCTCGGCGTCGAGCGCGTGGACCTGCTCGTGCTCAGCCACTTCCACGCCGACCACGTGGGCGGGCTCGCGTCCGTGCTGCGCGGCCGCACGGTCACGGCGGCGCTCGTCTCGCCGCTCGACGAGCCGGCCGGCCAGGCCGGGCGTGCGCGGTCGCAGCTCGCGGCCGCGGGGGTGCCGGTGCGGGCCGCGGCCGCCTGGGACGGCGGGACGGCCGGGTCGGTGACCTGGCAGGTGCTCGCCGCGCGGGGCGGGCCGTCCGGTTCGTGGTCGCGCGGGGCGGGCGGTGGTGACGAGGGCGACGGCGCCAACGACGCCAGCGTCGCGCTCGAGCTGCGCACGGCCGGCGGGCTCGACGTCGTCGCGCTCGGCGACCTGGAGGAGGCAGGACAGGACGCTCTCGCCGCCGACCTCGCCGCGACCGGGCGCGCGGCGGACGTCGACGTCGTGAAGATGGCCCACCACGGGTCGCGGTCGCAGTCCGCCACGCTCGCGAGGCACCTGTCGCCCCGCGTCACGCTGGTGAGCGTCGGCGCCGACAACACCTACGGGCACCCGACGGACGACGCGCTCGCCCTCTACGCGGCCTCGGGGTCCGCGCTGGTGCGGACCGACGAGTGCGGCACCGCGGCGCTCGTCAGCCGTGGCGAGGGGATCGGCCTCGCGTGCGGGTGACGGGCTCTCCGCAGACCGGCCCGGCACCGCACCGCACGGCGCGGGAGGCGCGAGCGAGCGGGAGAGTCGGCGGTTCGTGGCAGGCTGGGGGCGTGCCCGCCGCCTCCACGTCCCGCCAGTCCCGTCCCGCCCGCAAGGGGAGGTCCGCGGCGAACAGCCGGTCGTGGGACGACCCCACGCTGGCGCCGGTGCTCCTGGTCCGCGGGCCGGAAGGGCTGCTCGCCGAGCGGGCCGTGGACGGCATCGTCGGCCTGGCGCGCGAGCGCGACGCCAGCACCGAGAAGGCCGAGCTCGACGGCGGCACGTACGCCGCCGGCCAGCTCGCGGTCGCCGCCAGCCCGTCGCTGTTCGGCGAGCCGAGCGTCGTCGTCGTGCGGGGCGCCGAGGCGGCCACCGAGGACCTGGTCGCGGACGTGGTCGCGTACGTCGCGGCGCCCGACCCGGAGACGGTCGTCGTCGTGGTGCACGGGGGAGGGCAGCGGGGCAAGAAGATGCTCGACGCGATCGTCGCCAGCGGCGCCCCCGTGCTCGAGTGCGAGCCGATCTCCAAGGACGCCGACAAGGTGCAGTTCGTGACGGCGGAGTTCCGCGCCGCGCGTCGCCGGGCGGACGCGGCGGCGGTCCGCGCGCTCGTCGACGCCCTGGGCACGGACCTGCGCGAGCTCGCGTCCGCCTGCTCACAGCTCGTCGCGGACACGACGGGCACCATCAGCGAGGCCGTGGTCGACCGGTACTACGGCGGCCGGGTCGAGGCGACGGGGTTCAAGGTCGCGGACGCCGCCGTCGCGGGGGACACGGGGGGCGCGGTCGCGCTGCTGCGCCACGCCCTGGCGACGGGCGCCGACCCGGTGCCGATCGTGGCGGCCCTCGCCCTGCGCCTGCGCACCCTGGCACGGGTCGCGGCCATCCGCGGCGGCGCGGCCACCGCGCGCCAGCTGGGCCTGCAGGACTGGCAGGTGCGCAACGCCCAGCGGGACCTCTCCCGCTGGACCCCCGAGGGGCTCGCGACGGCCATCGGCGCCGTCGCCCAGGCCGACGCCGACGTCAAGGGCGGCGGGCGCGACCCGGTCTACGCCGTCGAGAAGGCGGTGCTGACGATCGCCCGCTCCCGCCGCGGCTGACACCGCCCGCTGCGCTCACAGCGGCCCGGGGAGGCGCGAAG
>NZ_JBHVBO010000017.1:0-45786 GCF_042668085.1 Isoptericola sp. NPDC057391
CGAATGATTCGGTCGCTGCGCTCCCTCGGCTCTCGCTCGACGACTCCCCGAACCCATCCCGCGAGGACGGCGGCTTCGGGCCGGCGCCCGACCCGGCGCTCGCGGTGCGGCTCGGGCTGAGCGCGGTGCGCGGCATCGGCGACGACCTGGCCGAGCAGATGGTCGCCGAGCGGACCGAGCACGGCCCGTTCCGCGACCTGCGCGACCTGGCCCGCCGGGTCGGCCTTAGCACCGCCCAGCTGGAGGCGCTCGCCACCGCGGGCGCCACCGAGGGCCTGGGCGCCGGGCGCCGCGAGGCGCTGTGGGCCGCGGGGGCGCTCGGCCAGGAGGGGCCGGGCACCCTGCCGGGCGTGTCCGTCGGGGTCGACGCCCCGACGCTGCCGGGCATGACGCCGGTCGAGACGGACGTCGCCGACGCCTGGGCCACCGGCATCACGCCCGGCTCGACGTCGCCGCTGGAGCACGTGCGCGAGGGACTGGAGAAGGCGGGGGTGCTCACCGTCGCCGGGGTGTGCGCCACCGAGCCGGGCCGCCGGGTCGCGGTGGGCGGCGTCGTGACGCACCGGCAGCGCCCGGGCACGGCGGGCGGCGTGACGTTCCTGTCGCTGGAGGACGAGACGGGGCTGCTCAACGTCATCTGCACGGCGGGGCTGTGGCGCCGCTTCCGGACGGTGGCGCGCGGCGCCCCCGCGATGGTGGTCCGCGGCAGGGTCGAGAGCGCCGACGGGGCGGTCAACCTGCTCGCGGAGCACCTCGCGCCGCTGCGGCTGCCCGTGGCCACCCGGTCCCGGGACTTCCGGTGACGCCCTCGGGACCTGCCGGCCGCCCCCGGTGAGTTCACCGGCCCGTCGGCGCCACGCCGACACGCGTCCACCGGCGGGTCACCCGGGGCGCGCAGGCTCGACGCATGCGCCTCCGCCGAGCCGTCGCCCCCGCCGTCGTCAGCGCCCTCGCCGCCGCCGCCCTCCTCGTCCCGGGGGCAGCGACCGCCGTCGCGGGCCAGGGCCATGGACAGGGACAGGGACAGGTGCATGGACAGGGCCCCGGGCACGGGAACCCGCGCGCCTTCGACCTGCAGGCCCACCGGGGCGGCGTGGCGATGACCGTGGAGAACACGCTGCCCGCGTTCGCGAACGCCCTCGAGCTCGGGGTGAGCACCCTCGAGCTGGACGTGCAGATCACCGCCGACGGGCACGCCGTGGTGACCCACGACCGCGACCTCAGCCCCGCCAAGTGCGTGGACACCGCACCCGCGTTCCCCGGGGACCCGGAGTACCCGTACGTGCCCGGCACCACGTACGTCAAGGACCTCACGCTCGCCCAGGTCCGCACGATCGACTGCGGCTCCCTGCGCCAGCCGCAGTTCCCGGGGCAGGAGCTGCACCCGGGCGAGCGCATCCCGCTGCTGTCGGAGGTCTTCGGCCTCGTGCACGACTACCGGGCACGCCAGGTCACGCTGAACGTCGAGACCAAGGTCGAGGCGGGCGCCCCCGAGCAGACCGCGCCCCGCGAGGAGTTCGTGCAGGTCGTCGCGCGGGAGGTGCGCCGCGCGCGGCTGGTCGACCAGGTGACGATCCAGAGCTTCGACTGGGGCGCGCTGATGCGGATGAGCGAGGTCGAGCCGCGGCTGCCGCTCGTGGCCCTCACCAACGGCCAGCAGTTCCTGCAGCAGGGGCAGCCGGGGGCCTCCCCGTGGCTCGGGGGCCTCGACATCGACGACTTCGACGGCTCGCTCCAGGAGCGCTTCGTCGCCGCGGCCGCGTCGTTCGGCGCGGACGCCGTCTCGCCCGTGCACGGCGACCCGCAGGGCGGCGGCGTCGAGGACCCGGGGTACGTGCCCTTCACCACGGCGGAGCTGGTCGACGCCGCCCACGACGCGGGCATGCGGGTGGTGCCCTGGACCGTGGACGACCCCGCCACGATCGAGACCCTGCTGGACCTGGGGGTGGACGGCCTCATCACGGACGCCCCGGACGTGCTGCGCGGCATCATGGCCGAGCGCCACCTCAAGCTGCCCAAGGCGTACCGCGAGCCGCGCCACCGGGCGGCGCTCCCGGCGGCCGGGCCGGACGGGGCCGCGACCGCCTGACCGGACGGGGGTCAGCCGGCGGCGCTCGCGGCGCCGGCCGCGCCGTCCGCGCCGGTCGCGCGACGCCGCGCGCGTCGACCGCGGGCGACCTCGGTCTCGAGGGCGTCGAGAGGCTGGGCGAACGGGTCGCCGAAGCGGGCCAGCCACAGGCGCACGACGTCGAGCCCGGCGTCGTCGACGGCGTAGAGGCGGCGCGTCCCCTCGGCGCGCACGGTGACGAGGCGCGCGTCCCGCAGCACCCGCAGGTGCTGCGAGACGGCCGGCTGCGAGATGCGGGTCTCCGCGCGCAGCGCGTCGACGAGCACGCCCGCGGGCCGCTCGCCGGCGGCGAGCAGCTCGAGCAGGCGACGCCGGACGGGGTCGCCCAGGGCCTCGAAGGGGCCCCGCGGCGCGGCCGGCTCGCGTCCCGGGGTCTCGGCTGTCGCTCCTGCCGACGCCGCGGCGCCCGGCATCAGGCCTCCGGCACCGTGGTGTAGAAGGCGACGGTGCGCTCGGCCGCGGCGCGGGCGGCGCCCGGGTCGTCCCCCGCGGCGATCGCGGCGTCGGCCCAGCCGGCGGCGGCGAGCCGGGAGAACTCGACGCCCTCGGGCGAGAGCGACCAGGCCTCCGCCGCCTTCGGGTCGACCGCGCCGGACGGGTCCGCGAGGTGCAGCCCCAGCCCGACGAGCCCCAGGTCCCAGCCGACGCCGGTGGCGCCGGGGCCGTACTGGTCCCACAGCTCCTGGGGGACGACGGCCTCGTGCACGAGCTCGAGGACGCTGCTGTCGCCGTCCTCCGTCAGGGCGACGGTCAGCCACGAGACGGAGCCGCCGAACTCCCAGGTGACGGCGAAGCTCGCGGGGGCGTCGCAGCGCTCGACGGTGCCCCCGGCGTTCCCCTCGAGCTGATAGCGCCCGCCGACGCTCAGGTCACCGCTGACGGGCAGGAACCAGCGGGGGATGCGTGCGGCGGAGGTGACGGCGTCCCACAGGTCGTCGCGGTCCGTGGCGTAGGCGCGCCGGGCGACGGCGATCTTCGTGGGCACCCCGTCACGCTCGCCGGCGCGGATCTCCCGCGCCACGAGCCCCGCGGTGGCGACCGGGTCGATGGTGATGGTCATGGCGGACCTCCTTGATATAAGCGGACGCTTATATACAACCATGCGCGGACGCTCGAGGGAAGGGGCGGGGAGTCAGTCCAGGGGCGCGACGACGCAGACCTCGAAGGTCCCGCGGCCGCGCCGCAGCAGGTAGCGGCACCGCTCCTCGGCGATCTCGGCTGCGAGCTCGTCCCGGTAGGACCAGCGGACCTCGATCCAGAGCAGCGCCCAGCCGGCCTCCTCGACGGCCACCAGCTCGGGCAGCACCGCGACGGCCTCGCGCACCCGCGAGGCCGCCGGGCGCTGCCTCGACACGTCGAGCACGTCCTCGGGGGACGCGAGGACGGTCGAGCCCTCCTGGCCGACGAGCAGGGCGGGCAGGTCGTAGCGGTCGGTGACCGCCTCGAGGTCCTCCGCGCCGAGCACCAGGCCCAGGTCCGCGAGGAAGGAGGCGAGCGCCTCGCCGTCGTACGAGCCCGTCGGATCCGCCATCCGATCACGGTAGCCCGGTGGCATCGTCGGCGCTCAGGGGCCTCACCAGGCCTGCGCGAAGACGTCCGCGAACAGCTCGTCGGGATCGACCTCGAGACCGCGGGACGCGAACCAGGTGCACACGTTCCGGCAGTCGCGGTGCAGCAGGTCTGCGCCGAACGGGTTGGCCACGAGGTCCACGACCTGGGGCAGGTCGATGATCACGAGGCGCCCGCCGTCGTCGGGCGTGCCGTCCCCGCCGAGGCCGTCGACGAGGATGTTGTACGGCGACAGGTCGCCGTGCGCCCACCCGAGGCGCGCGATGACGCCCATCCCGTGCCGCAGCTGCTCGAACCAGTCCGCGAGGAGCGTCTTGTCGGGCCGGGTGCGGGCGAGGCGCGGCGCGGCCTCGACCGTGCCGTCCGCCGACTCCCGCCCGACGAACTCGAGCAGCAGCTCGGTGCCGTCGATCTGCACGGGGTAGGGCACGGGCGCGCCGGCGTCCCACAGCCGGGACAGGGCGAGGAACTCGGCGTCCGCCCACTGGGTCGCGGCGACGGCCCGGCCCCACGAGGACTTGCGGTCCTCGACGGCGCGCTGGTCGCGGGTGCGGCGCACGCGCCGCCCGTCGGTGTACTCGCCGTCGCGGTGGAACTGGCGGTGGTCGCGGCCGCGGTACCGCTTGGCGGCCAGCAGGCTGCGACGGGTCGGGTCGTCGGGCACGGCGCGCTCGACGAGGAAGACGTCCGCCTCCTTGCCGGTCTTGAGCACGCCGAGCTCGGTGTCGAGCGCGGCGTCGGCGGTGACCACCCAGTCGGGGCGGGGCTCGGGGCCGCGCTGGCCCTTGGTGACGGAGGTCCAGGTGGACCACCGCTGGTCGGGGCCGGGCTCCACGGGGAGGTCGCCGCCCGCGTCGGCCGAGAAGGCGGTGAAGGGGGACGAAAGGGAAGGGGTGTGCTGGTGCACGCGAGACTCCTGCTCAGGTCGAGGAGCTCGAGCACGGCCCCTCAGGATCGGGTGGTGTCCGCCCGCCGGGAGGTCTCCGGGAGGGCGCGCGCGACGACGTCGTCCATCGATCTGCCCTCCTTCGCGTGCGGGCCCGCGCCGATCGCGTGCCGCCTGCGGGGAGCATGGCAGACGGGCGCCGCGGCGGTCCACGGATTAAGTCCCCGGCCCGCACCCGGAGGTCGTGTCCGTAGGGTGCGGGCATGGGGTTCGTGCCGGTGGCCGGTGGGTCGCGCGGGGTCGAGGACGTCCTGGTCCGCACCGCCCGGCGGCTGCAGACCACCACCACCCTGGTGCTCGCGCCCGGGGGCGCGGCTGTCGACGGCCGGCGCCCGGCGCTCCTGGTCGACCCGGCCTGGGAGCCCGACGAGCTCGTGGCGGCCGCCGACGAGGTGGGCGCCCGGGGCGGGCGGCTCGCCGCCGGGTTCGCGACGCACGCCCATCACGACCACCTGCTGTGGCACCCGCGTCTCGGCCTCGACGTGCCGCGCTGGGCGACGGCGCGGGCAGCGCGTGTCGCGCGGCGGGAGCGTCCGCGGCTGCTGGCGGAGGCGCGCGCCGACGTCGCGCGGTACGGGGGAGCCGCGCACCCGGCCGAGGTGCTCGACCTCCTCGGGCGCGTCGCCCCGGTCCCGGCGGCCGAGCGCGGCGTCCCCGACCCGGACGGCGTCCTGCCACCCACCGAGCTCGTGGTGCACGACGGCCACGCGCCCGGGCACGGCGCGCTCTGGCTGCCGCGCAGCCGCGTGCTCGTGGCGGGCGACGTGCTCAGCGACGTCGAGCTCCCGCTCCCGTTCGACGAGATCACGAGCGAGGTCACAGGCGACGCCGCGGACGGACCGGCCGCGGTGCGCGACGTCGAGCGCTACCTCGCCGGGCTGGACCTGCTCGCGGGGTTCGCGGCCCGGTGCGCCGTCGTCGTGCCCGGTCACGGGACGCCGACGGCGGACCCGGCGGGCCGCCTCGACGCGGACCGCCGCTACCTCGACGCCGTGCTGGCCGGCCGCACCGTCGACGACCCGCGCCTGGAGCTGCCGGGGGCCGCGGAGGAGGACCGCCGGCTGCGCGCCGCCCTGGCGCGGTGACGCCGGGGCGCGTCGGTCAGCCGCCGATCGTGCCCGCCCAGGCCGTGACCTGGTCCCACACCGGCTGCGTGTCGAAGCCCATCTGTCCCAGGGCCGCCCAGGCGACGCCGACGACGGCGTAGAGGCTGACCGGCGTCATGACGACCCACTCCCGCCAGGAACCGGCATCGCCGAGGACCGGCAGCGAGAGGTTGCCGCCGTCGCGCCACACGTCGTCGAACGGCAGCACGCGGTAGCGGCGCACCCAGTACGGCGAGCGGAACTTCAGCGGCCACAGCAGGGGCACGCCGCGGGTGGTGAGCAGGTCGCCGAGCACGTGCACGGCGCACCCGAGGGCCACGGCCCAGGGCATCCAGTTCCACTCCTCGGGCGCGAAGACGGCCACGCAGCCGGCCAGGAGCACGGACAGCGTCCAGTTCCACCAGCGGCGCCCGCCGGTCACCTTCCACGCGCGCAGCGCGAACGAGATGAGCAGCACGGCCATGATCCCCGGCCCGACCAGGACCGTGCCGAGCTGCTCGGTGGTGATCGACACCATGCCCATCGCCCAGGCGATCGCAGTGAAGACGGCGATGCCGAGGAAGGAATGGGTGCCGTTGCGGTGGCCGCCGGAGACGGCCGCGACGAGCTTGGTCACGCCCTCGGAGACGGGCGGCAGCGAGTGCGCGATGGTGCCGCTGTGGTGGTCGGCGTCGGGCAGCAGCGCGGCGCCCGCGCAGACCAGCGCGCCGGTCATCACCCCGACCTCGGAGACCGGGTGCCAGCCGAACGCGAACGGCGCCGTCGACGTGACCGCGACCCAGGCGGCCGCTCCCGACGCGGCGTGGTGCCCACCCATCATGACCTGCGGCGCTCCCGTCCTCGACGGCCGGTTCGCCGCCGCTCGTCCCGTTCCTCACCCTTGACCGGTTGGTCCGGGCCGGGCAGGACGCTACACGGCGGCACCGACGCGCGGGCCCGTGACCAGCGCGCGGCTGTCGCGGTTTGCGAGAGCCCGCCCCCGCCGTGCTATGTTTTTCCCCGCACCGAGACGGCGCCGAGGCGCTGTCGAGGTCCACTCGTCCGGGTGGCGGAATGGCAGACGCGCTAGCTTGAGGTGCTAGTGCCCTTTATCGGGCGTGGGGGTTCAAGTCCCCCTCCGGACACCACAGATCACGAAGGGCCCCTCACCTGCGGGTGAGGGGCCCTTCGTGCGTCCGTGGCGGTGCGCCGGCGTCAGCCCCACGCGGTCGTGAGGGCCGCCCAGACGACGGGGGAGTACGCGGGATCGCCGGTGCGCTCCCACGCGTCGGCCTGCTCGCGCTGCCAGGCGCCCAGGGCCGCGACGGGGTCGTCGGCCTCGTGCGCGGTGTCCACGGCGACGACGGCGCGGGCGAGGTTCTCGCAGGGCGCGGAGGTCCCTGTCGAGCCGGGTCCCGACGACGCCGCGAGCATCTCGATGCCCACGTCCGTGGGCAGGGTCCACCGGGCCGCCGTGACGTGCTCGGCGCCGCGCGACGCGAACGCCGCCACCAGGCCCGCCGGGTCCGCGTAGCCGGCGTCGCCGCCCGACGCGCAGGCGACGAGCGCGACGCGCGACGGCACCACCCAGCCCTCGAGCGCGACGTCGGCCGCCTGCAGGGGACGGTGCGTGCCCCCGACGAGCGCCGCCCGGCCCTGCGCCTCGGGCCCGTCGGTGAGGTGCAGGCTCGACGCGAGCCCGTACGGGCCGCCGGTGACGTGCCCCACGTACAGGAAGCG
The DNA here is from genome assembly GCF_042668085.1 of Isoptericola sp. NPDC057391. NCBI lineage: Bacteria > Bacillati > Actinomycetota > Actinomycetes > Micrococcales > Promicromonosporaceae > Isoptericola > Isoptericola sp. NPDC057391. The sequence goes on from NZ_JBHVBO010000017.1 coordinate 7,469, forward strand.
GCCCGCGTCGGCCAGCAGTGCTCGGAGCTGATCGCGGTTCACCAGCGAGCGGACCGGGCCTTCGGGTGTCGAACCTCGGAGCCGGTCCCCGAGACCGGCCAGCATCTGCTCCACGAGCGGCTCGGACCGGCGCGTCACCGGCCCGAGCCCGTCGAGGGCGCCCGGCACCACCGGGTTCACCGTCGCGACCACGGGGCCGCCGGGGCGCGGCGGCGTGACGGTGCGGGACCGCGCGTTGCGGACCGACGCCGGGAGCAGCATCGACACGTCGGCGAGGTGCACGACGCGCTCGCCCTCGTCGACGCGCAGCGCCTCCCACGGGACGGCGGCGAGCGCGGCCGACGCCTGGATGCGCAGGTGCGGGCGCAGGCCCCTCTCGAGGAAGTGGTTGAGCTCCGCGCCCAGGGGCTGCGGGAGCAGCGCGCCGGCCAGTGCCCACGCCACCTCCTTCTCCCGGTCGACGTCGCCCAGCACGCGCCACGAGCGCAGCATCGCGTCGCGCACGGACTCGCCGCCCACCGGCTCGGGCACCGCAGGCCGGAGCGCGGCGAGCGCGCCCGCGACCTGGGGCGGCTGGACGCCCCAGAGGCGCGGCCGGTCCAGCGCGTGCTCCCAGCGCCAGGTGACCCAGAGCCCGCCCTCGTTCGTGTCCACGTACTTGACCTGGACGGTCGGCCGCGGACCGGCGTCCTCGGCGACGTCCTGCACTCCCGGGACGGTCAGGCTCACCATGCGTCCACCACCTCCGGCGAGCGGGCGTCGAACCCGTACCGGTCCCGGACGGCGCGCGCCGCCCACTCCAGCGGGCTGTCGTCGTCGGGCATCGACCGCACGCGCGGCGGGGTGGCGAGCAGGTCGAGCCGGCCGTCGCCCGGCCCGGTCCCCGCGTCCCCTGCGTCGCCCGCGCCGCCGTCGAGGGGCTCGAGCGCGGCACTCCCGGCGACGTGCTCCAGCAGGTCGAGGATCTCGTCGGCGCGGCCGGCCACGGTGAGCATCTGCAGCGCGGAGTCGACCACCGGCCGTGCCACCCGGGCCGTCCACGACTCGCGGAAGTCGCCGGCGGGCATGCCGAAACGGATCGCGTCGGCGGCCAGCGCGCACGGGACGGCGATGTCGACGGCCCGTTCCAGCGCCGCGGCGGTTTCGGTGCCGCCGCTGGCGCCGTCGCCCGTGCCGCCCGCACGGAGCTCGTTCGCGCGGCGCACGAAGGCGTTGTACGCGGCCACCGCGCGGCGCACGTCGACACGGACCAGCTCGACCGGCTCCGTCACGAGGGCCCGGGCGCGGTCGTGCGCCGCGAGGGCGTCCTCGGGCCGTCCGGCGTCGTCGAGCGCGAGGCCCAGCACCGTGAACGCCTCCACCTCGCCGACCTGCTCGCCGTCGGCGCGACAGCGTTCGGCGGCGCGACGGGCCTCGCGGATCGCGCCGTCGGTGTCGTGGCGCAGGCGCAGCACCTCGGCGCGTGCGGCGGCGAGGCCCGCCGCCTGGCGCCGGTTCCCCACCTCACCGAACGCCTGCTCCGCCTCGTCGAGGTGCCGTTCGGCGCTGTCGGCGTCGCCCTTCTCCAGGGCCAGCGACGCCGCGTGGCGGGCGCGCTCGCCACGGCGGGCGGCGTCCAGGGGCTGGGTGGCGGCGACCGCCTCGGCGGCCAGGACGTGATGCTCCGCGGCGCCCGTCGCACCGGCCAGGCGGCGGATCATCGCGAGGCGGTCCAGGCACAGCGACACGAGCCGGGGCTCGTGCTCCGAGGCGAGGTCGAGGCCCGCGCGGACGTCGGCCTCGGCCAGGTCGAGCTCGCCGGCGTGCTGCCGCGTCCAGCCGCGCCCGAGGCGCAGGTGGACCTGCGCCTCGGCCCACATCGGGTGGCCCAGCGGGTCGTCGACCTCGAGGGCGGCGTCGTAGTCGGCGACCGCCGCCGCGCCGTCGCCCGCGCCCAGGTGCAGCTCGGCACGCGCCATGAGCAGCATGACGGTCTCGAACGCGGCGCGGCCGTCGCGCAGCCGGGCCACGGCGGCCGCCGCCTTGAGCCCGTCGGCGACGTGCCGGCGGGCGGCCGCGTGGTCGCCCCGGTCGTTCGCGGCCTGGGACAGCGCGTGCCGGACGTGGGCGCGCAGATACAGCGCGTCGGGGTGGGAGCGCAGGTACCAGCGGTCGACCTTCGCGAGGATCCGCTCGGCGTACGGCTCGGCGGCCGCGTAGCCGCCGCGCTCGTACGCCTCGGTCATCCGCGCGGCCAGCGCGTTCACGTCGTCGCTCACGGCCCCACCTCGCGCGCGATCGCGACCAGCTGCGCCGCGTCCACGCCCGGGACGGGGGTGAAGCCGGGCACCCGCAGCCCGAGCCGCGGACGCCGCGTCAGGACCGTCGGGCCGACGGGGGCCTCGCCGCGCCAGACGTCGCCCCGGAGCTGCAGCGGCACCAGGAGCCGTCCCGCCCCGTCGTCCGGCGCGACCTGCGCGGCGTCGCCCTCCGCCGGGAGCGCGACCGCGGACGGCGCGACCGGGAGCCGGGTGCCGGCCCCCGGCGCGGCGGGCACGGTGACCTCGAGGGTCATCGACAGCCGCACCCGCCACGTGACCCGCGCCCACGGGTCCACGACGCCCTGCGGGACGGCACCCGGGTCCACGGGGTCGCTGCCCTCGAGGAGCGGGGCGCCGCCGTCGGCGGGCCCACCGCGCGCGGCCAGCGCGTAGTCCTCCTGCGCCGGCTCGGGGGGAGCCACCGTCGCGTCGAGGGCCACACCGTAGTCGTCGGCCAGCTCCCGGACCTGCTCGGCCAGCGCCGCCGGCTCGTCCCCCGCGCCGGCGGGCGGCGCCGCGTGCTCCAGCGGACCGAGGCGCGCGACCTGCGCGGCGAGCTCCCGCAGCACGCGCTCGACCGCCGTGTCGTCGTCGGTGACCCCGTCGAGCGCCGCGAGGGTCGTCGCCCGCCGGGCCGCGAGCACCCGCGGGTCGAGGGGCGGGACGCCGGCGACGCGCGACGCCGGCCACCAGGCCTCGCGCCACGCGTCGAGGGCGGCACGTCGCAGCGTCTGGCGCGGCACCGCGTCCAGCCACGCGGCGGCACGCGGCGCGTCCCACACGTCGACGCCGCTCGCACCGGTGCCGAGGTCCCACCACAGCAGGGCGCCCGCCCCCTCGAAGACGGCGGTGCGCCACGGGGCGATCACGCGACGCCGCCCTGCGCCGGGTGCGGCTGCGGGGTGGAGCCGCGCGGGTTCGGGGCGGACCGGTTCGGTGCGGACCGGTTCGCGCCCGTCCGGGCCAGTCCCGCCTTGAGGCGGTCGCGCCGGTCGAGCACCACCGAACGCATGGCACCGTCGAGCAGGTCCCACACGCCGTCGGCGGCCAGGGGCGCCCCGCGCAGCTCGCGCCCCTGCAGCCGGACCCACAGCCGACGCAGGAACGCCTCGCGGACGCCGTCGGCCGGGCCGGAGCCGTCGGGCAGGCGCAGCGCCTGCCGGACGAACGCCTCGCGCCGCCAGCGGCCCTCGAGGCGGCGGGCGGCGTCGGTGCCGCCGTCGAGCAGCCCGGCCGCGGCGCCCGCCGTCATCACCACGCGGTCCGCCTCCTCGGACAGCTGCCACGGCGCGGCGCTGCGCCGGGCCTCGGTCGTCACGACCTCGTGCAGGCTCGCCGACCCGTCCACCTGAAGGGCCGCGATCGCGCCGAACAGCCGCTCGAGCACCGACCGGTCGAACGGCGCCGGCAGCGCGGACTTCGACGCGTGCGCGCCCACCTGGGGCGGACGCGGGGTGGCGTGCTCCGACATGCCCAGGGCTCGGGCGGCACCCGGCGTGTGCAGCCTCGCCCCGGCCGCCGCACCGTCCTGGGCCGCGACGAGGGCGGCGAGCTCGGCCCGCCCGTCCACGGCGCAGACCTCGAGCAGCGCGGTGACCCGCTCGCCGGGGCCCGGCCCTGCGCCGGGCTCCGCCGCCGGGGCGGGCACGCGCTGCTCCCACGCCTCGTCGATCACGCGCCGCACCGCGTCGGCCACGGTCGGCGTCGTCAGGTACTCCTTGAGGTCGGCGGCCGTCACGCGGTCGTCGTCGTGCACGTCGTCGACCTCCGTGCCGGCCACCGTCGCAGCGTCCTGCCCCGGGTACCCGTGCCGGTGCGCGAGCTCGTACGCGCGCTGGAAGTACAGGTCCTGCGGGTTGCCCGTCGTGATGCCGCGCGCCCGGCGCTCCTGCTTCATGAGCACGAACCAGGCGGCCGCCGCCCGCAGGTCGTCGCCCGCCGCCAGGACCAGCTCCCGCAGGTCCCGGGCGGCCGGGGCGTCGAGCAGGGCCCGCCCCAGGTGCGCCCGCTGCACGGGGCGCACGACCAGCGGGTCCAGGACCAGCTTCGTCGTGCGCGCCAGGGGCAGACCCGCCGCGTTGCTCAGCGGAGCCACGCCGTCCCCGAGCTCGCGCCACGCCTCGGCGAGCACCCGGGCCCGCGGTACCGTCTGCGCAGTCACAGCGAAACCCTAACGGCGCTGCTCGCGCGGGAGCCCGCCGCGGCCGGCCCGGTCCGGTCAGGACGCGAGGCCCCCGTACAGCAGCGCGCCGTCGGCCGGGTTGCGCATCACGTGCACGGTGCCCCCGGCACGCGGGACCTGCAGGCGCGACACCATGGTGCGCAGCGTGACCGACCGACCCTCCAGCCCGAGCTCGAGGATCACGATCGGGTTGCCGTTGACCGTCTGCCCCGTGTCGCTGATCGCGACGACCGTCGCCGTGCGGAGGTCCGAGCCCGCCGGCACCACCGCCGGTCCCGCCATCGCCGCCTGACCGGTGCGGGTGGCCTCCACCGCGTCCCGGATCTTGCCGGCGTTCTCGGCGCCGATGACGAGCCGCGTCAGCCCGCCCGTGAGGCCGCGGCCCTGGCCGATCCTCTCGGCCGTCCGCATCGCGTCCTCGACGCGCTCCTCGTCGGACTTCCTCCTGCCGAACAGTCCCATGACCGGTGTCCTCTCTCGCGTGGTTCGTCGGTCGGTCCGCCTCTCGGTGCGTCACCGACTCGCCGACGCTAGGACCGGGGCGCGACCCTCCCGGTCACAGGTGACGCGAAAGCCGTGACCGGGAGGCCACCGGGGGCCCCCTAGCGTCGGGCCATGACGTCGCACACCGCCCCGAGCCGGACGGCGCTGGCCATCGCCGGGCAGCGCGGGTTCGGCGAGCACCGGGCCGCGTACCCGGTGAACCGGTCGCACGACCGTGCCATGAACGTGGCCCTCGTCGCGCTCGTCGTCGCGCCCGTGCCGTTCCTCGCGATGGCGTGGGCCGCCTCGCCGTGGAGCAGCCCGGGAGCGGGGCCGAGCACGGCCGGGTCGGTGGTCGGGACGATCGCGTCCGCTGCCGCCGGGCTCGCCTTCCTCGGCCTCGCGCTGTGGCTGGGGATCCCGGGGCTGCTGGCGTCGTTCAGCCACCCGCACGCGACGGTCCACCTGTTCGAGCGCGGTGCCGTCGCGATCCGCCACCGCGGCGGCAGCTACTCCTGGCCGTACGAGAACGCGCAGGCGCGCTACGTGGTCTGGCAGGAGGCGTGGGAGGGGGAGCTGCGGGACCGGCCACAGCTGTGGGTGACCTTCCGGGACGGCGAGACGATCTGCTTCGACGGGCACTCCGAGCGGGACCGCGCCGTGCTCCCCGACCTCGCGGCCGCCCTCGGCGGCGACCGCGAGCCCGAGCCGCTCGGCGAGCTCCTCTCGTACGAGACGCCGACGCCATTCTGACCCGCGGTCCGGCCCGCACCGACGGGCCGACGACCCAGGAGTGAGGAGGGACCGATGACGACACGTCGAGGCGACCGCCCGCGCTGGTGGCGCACCAAGGACGTGCTGGTGCCGCTGGCGCTGGTGGGCAGCTCGATCGCGCTGTTCTACGGGCTGCTGACCTGGGCGATGCTCAGCAACCCGTTGGCCAGCAGGGTCGACGAGCGGATCGTGTTCGGCGAGGTGGACGGGGCCGAGGTCGCCCTCGTCACCTACGAGCGGCAGGGGGACCGCAACCCGCTCGCGCTGCCGCACTGGATCCGGTCCGGCTACGACCGCCGCGCGACCGCCGTCTCGACGGCGACGGGCGAGCCGCTCTGGGACGTGAGCGTCGACCGCTGGTGGCCGCAGGGCCCGACGGCGCCCCTCGCCGTGGGCGGCGGCCGGGTCTACGTCATGGTGGCGGGCGGCCTCGTGATCCTCGACGCCGCGGACGGCGCCCGGGTGGCCGGGCCCGACGGGATCGCCGGGCTGGGCTCCCCGGTGCTCGAGTCGCAGGGTGCCTACGGGTACGACGCCGCGACGGACCAGGTCGTCGCGCTCACCGCGGACGGGGAGGTGGTGGGCCTCCCCGTGGGGACGGACGCCGCAGCCCCCGTCGACGCCGAGGTGCGCGAGCGCTGGTCGCTGGTGCTCGACACCTCGCCGCAGGCCGCCGCGCCCGACGGGCGGGAGCTCCACGACGTCGCCACCGGGTACGACCCGGACCACCCGTGCGAGGAGGTGTCCGGACCGTGCGCGGTGTCGCCGTCGGGCGTCGTCGTCGAGACCCGCGCGCCCGACCCGGGGGCCGAGGACCGTCTCGAGATGCTCGTCGTCGGCGGCGTGCGCACCGTGCTGGGTACGCAGGGGCTGTGGCGGTGAGGGCATCGTGAAGCCGGTCGAGGAGGTCGTGCTGACGCGCGAGCGCGTGGTGAACGCGCGGGGCCTGCTGGCCACGCTGGGCGTGCTCGCGCTGGGCGCGGGCGTCGCGTTCCTGGTGTTCGGCCCGTTCCGCGGCGGGCTCGGGGGCGACCTCGTGTGGCCGCGCCCGTCGATCGCATTCGGCACGCTCGACGGGCACGACGTCGCCGTCGTCGCCTACGACACCCTCGGCGAGTCCGAGGTGGCCGCGTACGACACCGCGACCGGGGAGCGGCTCTGGCGCCGTGCGGCTGGGTGGCGGCCCCGCCCGCTGGGCGCGGGCGACGAGCACGTCGTCGTCTGGGACGACCAGCGGCTGCGGGTCCTGGACCTGCGCCACGGGTCGGTCGTGGCCGAGGGCGACGACGTCGCCGGGCTCGACCTGCCGCACGGCGAGCTGAACTGGTGGCAGGACGGCGACGCGGTGGACCCGACCGAGGGGGTCGTCTACGTCTCGGTGCACGACGGGTTCCCCGAGGAGCGTCCCGACCTGGTGCGCGCCGTCCCGCTGGACGGGACGACGGCGGCCCCGCTCACGCCCCGCCAGGCCGAGCGGTGGGGCTGCTACGTCGGGTCGGCCGACGCCGCGTCGGACCCGAGCGTCGAACCCGCCACCGGCGTCACCCTCGGCGGGGTCACGTACGAGCTCCTGGCACCGGTGGGCAGGCCCGCGGGCACGCCGCAGCGGCAGCTCCGGGTCGACGGCGAGCCGCGGGGCGCGGTCTACCCCTTGGGCGTGCACCGCGCCGGCGTGCTCACGAGCTCGGCGTCGGGCCTGGTCGTGCCCGACGTGTGCGACGTCGGGCGGCCGCGCTCGGCGGCGACGCCGCTCGCACCCGGCAGCGGCGTGATCGCCGCGCTGGTGGGCGCGGACGTCGAGGACCCGTCGTCCCGGCTGGTGCTGCTCGACGCGGGCACGGGCGCGGAACGCCACCGCGTCGAGCGCGTCGTCGAGGTCGCCGTGGCGCGCACCACGCCGTCGGGCGGCGCGGTGATCGTGGTGGAGACCCGTCAGCCCGGCCTGCTCGGGCTCATGGCCCGGACCGACGCGCGCCTCGTCCTGATCTCGCCGGACGGCGCCGTGACCGAGACGGTCGTCTGAGCCCGGGCGCCGCCGGACAGCAAGACGCCCCGCCGTGTGGAGCGACGGGGCGTCTCGATCCGCTGTCTCATTCGGATCCCGCCGGCGCTCTCGCGCCGGAAGTCTGACGCTCATCCTACCCGCGCCGGCGACACGCGCCGTGTCCCGGCGTCGTGCCAGGTCCTGCGGCACACTGGGTGACACGCCGACGAGAGGGGTCCACGGGTGGCGAAACGGGCGACGGAGAACGTGCCGGCCTGGCTGCGGACGTCGGCCGGCTGGTCGTGGCGGCTCATCGCCCTGACCGCGGCGGTCGCGCTCGTGTTCTGGGCGACGGTGCAGGTGCAGCTGGTCTTCGTGGCCGTCTTCCTGGGGCTGGTGTTCGCCTCGGTGCTCAACCCTGTCGCGGACTTCTACGGCAAGGTCATGCCGCGCCCGCTGGCCACCGCGCTCGCGATCCTCAGCGCGTTCCTGGTGCTGGGGGGCCTCATCACGTACGTGGTCGCGTCGGTGGCGGGGCAGTGGGAGCAGCTCGCCGGCCAGTTCGACACCGGCGTGCAGCAGATCCTCCAGTACCTCGAGAGCGGGCCGTTCGGCCTGTCGGTCACGGTCGACCAGATCAACGAGTGGATCGACCAGGGCCGGCAGTGGCTCACCGACAACGCCGACTCGCTCGTCAGCCAGGCCGCGCAGAGCGCGGGCTCGGTGTTCGAGGGCTTCGCCGTCTTCGCCCTCGCGATCTTCTGCACGGTCTTCTTCGTCGCGTCCGGCGGCAAGATGTGGCACTGGTTCCTCGGCCAGATCCCGGAGCAGCACCGCAACCGGTGGCAGGCCGCGGCGGGCGCCGGCTGGTACAGCTTCTCGGGCTACGCGCGCGGCACCGTGATCATCGCCTTCGTCGACGGCGTCCTGGCGTTCGTCCTGCTGACCATCCTCGGGGTGCCGCTCGCGGCCCCGCTGGCCGTGCTGGTCTTCATCGGCGCCTTCATCCCGCTGATCGGTGCGCCGCTGGCGATGATCATCGCGGCCGTCGTCGCGCTCGCGGCCAACGGCATCGTCACCGCGCTCATCGTCACGATCGGCATCGCGCTCATCGGGCAGCTCGAGGGGCACGTGCTGCAGCCGCTCATCATGGGCAAGCAGGTGGCCCTGCACCCGCTGGTCATCGGCCTCGGCGTCACCGCCGGCACCGTGCTGGCCGGCATCCTCGGCGCGATCATCGCGGTCCCGCTCATGGCGGTCGCGTGGACGGTCTTCTCGACCCTGCGCGGGGACCGGCCGCACCCGGAGCTGGAGGACGAGCCGCCCGGGCCGAGGGAGCGGCCGCTCGCCGTCGCGCCCGTCGTCGACAGGCCCCGCGCCGACGCCGCGCCCGGCGACCACGGGCCGGCCGACCGGCCCGAGGAGACCCCGGACAAATAGCGTGAAGCACGCGGCGCGGCGTGCCACGATGCCGCGATGGAGCCGTTCGTCCTCGCCACCGACCGCGTCCGCCTGTCCGTCCCCACCGCCGCCGACGTCGACCGCATCGCCGAGGTCTGCGCCGACCCCGCCATCGCGCGGTGGACCACGGTGCCCTCGCCGTACACGCGGGACGACGCGGCGGGCTTCGTCGGGACCTTCGTCGCCGACGGCTGGGCACAGGAGAAGGACTTCACCTGGGCGGTGCGCGAGCCCGGCGACGTCGACGGCCCGGTGCTGGGCATGGTGGGGGTGTCGCGGGAGGGCGGCCCCGGCGTGCAGCCGGCCGGCGAGCTGGGCTTCTGGTGCGCCCCGGACGCGCGCGGACGCGGCCTGACGACGGAGGCGTCGCGGCTCGTCGTCGACTGGGCCGTCGACCCGGAGGGTCTCGGCCTCGGCGTGGTGCGCTGGCGCGCGAACGTCGGCAACTGGGCGTCGCGCCGCGTCGCGTGGAAGCTCGGCTTCCGCTACGAGGGGCTGCTGCGCCGCTTCGGCGCGCAGCGCGGCGTGCTGCAGGACTCGTGGGTCGCGTCGTACGTGCCCGGCGACCCGCGCGAGCCGAGCGAGCCGTGGCCGGCCGAGGCCACGGCGGCCTGACCCGACCCGCGGCCTGCGGCGTTTCCGGTTGCCGTGGGGCACGGCGACGTGACATCGTCGTCGCCGTCCCCGCGGCTCCCGCCGCGCGTGAGAGGGGACGGCTCCAGGACGAGAGGCGCAGCACGGCGATGACGGGCATCCGGACGACCGCCTGACGCGTCGACCCCGAGGCTCCCCGCCGGCCGCACGAACGGCCCGGGGGAGCGGCGTCGACGCACCCGCCGTCCGCCGTACCCCCGCACCCGCTGGAGTCCTCCGTGCCTGCTCCCCACCCCTCCGTCGTCCTGCGCGACGTCACCTTCTCCTGGCCCGACGGGGCCACCCCGATCGCCGGCGTGTCCGGCGCCTTCTCCCGCGGCCGTACCGGCCTCGTCGGCCTCAACGGCGCGGGCAAGTCCACCCTGCTGCGCCTCGTCGCGGGCCGGCTGCGGCCGACGTCCGGCACGATCGGCGTCTCGGGCGTGGCGGACTACCTGCCGCAGCGCCTCACCCTCGACACGGACGCCACGGTCGCGGACCTGCTGGGCGTGCGCGACGTCGTCGACGCCGTGCGCGCGATCACCGACGGCACCGTGCCCGAGGACCGGCTCGCCGCGCTGTTCGACGTCGTCGGCGACGGCTGGGACGTCGAGGAGCGGGCCCACGCCGAGCTCGCCGGCACGGGGCTGCCGTCCGGCGACGGCGTGCTCGACCGCCCGGTCGGCACCCTCTCGGGCGGCGAGGCGATGCTCGTCGCCGTCACCGGGGTGCGCCTGCGCGGCGCGGACGTGGCGCTCCTGGACGAGCCGACCAACAATCTCGACGGCGCCGCCCGCGAGCGGCTGCACGAGATCGTGCGCACGTGGCGCGGCGCGCTCGTCGTCGTCTCGCACGACCGGGAGCTGCTCGAGCTCGTCGACGAGACCGCGGAGCTGCGCACCGGCTCCCTCACCACCTACGGCGGCACCTACGCGCAGTTCGAGGCGCACCTGGCCGCGCAGCAGGAGGCGGCGCGCGCCGCCCTGCGGGACGCGGAGCAGGTGCTGCGCCGCGAGAAGCGGGAGCGGATCAAGGCCGAGGAGCGCATCGCACACTCCGAGCGCCGCGGCCGCACGGACGTCGCCGAACGGCGCTACGTCAAGGCGCAGATCAACGACCGGCGCAACTCCGCCGAGAAGTCGCAGGCCGCCCGGCGCGGCCAGGCCGCCGGGAAGGAGGCCGACGCCCGGGCGGCCGTCGAGGCCGCCGAGCTCGCGGTGCGCGACGACGCCCGGATGGTCGTCGACCTGCCCGACCCGGACGTGCCCGCGGGCCGGCGCCTCGCGGTCCTGCGCGGCACGGACGGGCGCGAGGTCGTGCTCGCCGGGCCGGAGCGGGTGGCGCTGACCGGTCCCAACGGCGTCGGCAAGACGACCCTGCTGGAGCGGCTCGCCGGGGCGGGCTCCGCCTCCGGCGACGGGACGGGCGCGGACGCCGAGGCGCTCACCGAGCGGGTCGCCTACCTGCCGCAGCGGCTCGACGTGCTCGACGACGACCAGACCGTGCTCGACGCGGTCCGCGCCGGCGCGCCGGACGTGGCGCCCGGGGAGCTGCGCAACCGGCTCGCGCGGTTCCTCGTGCGCGGCGACCAGGTCGGCCGGCCGGTCGCGACGCTGTCCGGCGGCGAGCGGTTCCGCGTGGCCCTGGCGCGGCTGCTGCTCGCCGACCCGCCCGCACAGCTGCTCGTGCTCGACGAGCCGACCAACAACCTCGACATCGCCAGCACGGACCAGCTCGTGCAGGCCCTGGCCGCGTACCGCGGCGCGCTGCTGGTGGTGAGCCACGACCGGTCGTTCCTGGGCCGACTCGGCCTCGACGCCGAGCTGGTGCTGGCCGCGGACGGGACGCTCACCGAGCGGCGGTCGTAGCCGCCCGGCGAGCGTCCCGGGATCGTCCACGCCGTCGGGCACGACCGGGCCGGCACGGACGGTGGTCCAGACCGCGGACGACGTCACCCCGGCTCGACGTCCCGCCCGCGGGCGCCGGTACGGTGTGCGGGTGACGTCCCAGCCCCTCGCCCCGCGCCCGAGCACCCCGCCCACGACGCCCGCCGCCCCGCACCCCACCGCCGAGCAGGAGGTCGTGGGCATCTGCCGCGACCTGCTGCGGATCGACACGTCCAACTACGGCGACGGCGAGGGGCCGGGGGAGCGGCGCGCGGCGGAGCTCGTCGCGGGGCTGCTCACCGAGGTGGGGCTCGAGGTGGAGCTGTTCGAGTCGGAGCCCGGCCGCACGTCGGTCGTGACGCGGCTCGAGGGCGCCGACCCGGGCCGGCCCGCGCTCGTGCTGCACGGGCACACCGACGTGGTGCCCGCCGCGGCCGCCGACTGGTCGGTCGACCCGTTCGGCGGCGAGGAGATCGACGGCCTCCTGTGGGGGCGCGGCGCCGTCGACATGAAGGACATGGACGCGATGATCCTCGCCGTCGTGCGCCAGATGGTCCGCGAGGGCCGGCGCCCCGCGCGGGACGTCGTGGTCGCGTTCTTCGCCGACGAGGAGGCGGGCGGCGTGCGCGGCGCGCAGTGGGCCGTGCGGCACCGGCCCGAGCTCTTCGAGGGCGCCACCGAGGCGATCAGCGAGGTGGGCGGCTTCTCGGTGGAGGTCGACGGGCGGCGCGCCTACCTGCTGCAGACGGCGGAGAAGGGCCTCGCGTGGCTGCGGCTCGTCGCCGACGGGCGCGCCGGGCACGGCTCCCAGGTCAACGCCGAGAACGCCGTGACCGAGCTCGCCGCGGCGGTCGCGCGGATCGGGCAGCACCCGTGGCCGTACACGCTCACCCCGACCGTGGAGAGGCTGCTGCGCGGGGTGTCCGACCTCACGGGCCTCCCGTTCGACGGCGAGGACCCGGCCGCCGTGGACGCGCTCGTCGCGGCGCTGGGCCCGGCGGCGAGGTTCGTGGGCGCCACGGTGCGGCACACGTCCAACCCGACACAGCTGGACGCGGGCTACAAGGTGAACGTCATCCCCGGCCGCGCCGAGGCCACCGTCGACGTGCGCCTCCTGCCCGGGCACGAGGAGGAGGGGATGGCGACGGTGCGCGAGCTGGCCGGGCCCACCGTGCGGGTCGAGCCGATCCACCAGGACACCGCACTCGAGGTGCCGTTCTCGGGCGACCTCGTGGACTCGATGGTCGCCTCGCTCCTCGCGGAGGACCCGGGGGCCGCGGTGCTGCCGTACACGCTGTCGGGCGGCACCGACAACAAGTCCCTGTCCCGCCTCGGCATCACCGGCTACGGGTTCGCCCCGCTGCGCCTGCCCGCCGACCTCGACTTCTCCGGGATGTTCCACGGGGTCGACGAGCGCGTGCCGGTCGACTCGCTGCGCTTCGGCACGCGCGTGCTGGACCGGCTCCTGCGCGACTGCTGACCCGGCCGCGCCGGCCGCCGTCGTCAGCCGCCCAGGCGGGCGAGCAGGCTGCGGGTCTGCTCGACGTACCCGCTGCCGAAGAGCACGGCGTGCACGGCGAGCGGGTACAGCTGGTGCAGTGGCAGCCGCTCCCGCCACCCGGGGGCGAGCGGCCACGCGGACTCGTAGCCCGCGAGGACCTCGTCCAGGTGCGGCGCGCCGAAGAGCGCGAGCATCGCGAGGTCGGCCTCGCGGTGCCCGCCGTGGGCGGCAGGGTCGATGAGGACCGCCTCGGCCGAGCCGCCCGGTCCCCGCGACCACAGCACGTTCCCGGACCACAGGTCGCCGTGCACGCGGGCGGGCGCCTCCCGCGCCGCGGGGCCCGCGAGGACGCCGAGGCGGCCGCACACCCGCTCGACGGCGGCCGCGTCCTCCGTGGTGAGCACGCCGCGCTCGCGGCCCTGCGCCACGACGGGACGGAGCCGGGCGTGCGCGTAGAACGCGGGCCAGTCGCCCCAGGCGCCCGCGGCCAGCGGCAGCGGGTCGTCGAGCGGGCCGAAGTACCCGCGCTCCGCGCCGGGCGGGAGGACGCCGAACCCGGCGGCGCCCGCCCCGTGCAGGACGGCGAGGCGTCGGCCCAGGTCGCGCGCGGCGTCGGGCGTGGGGCGGACCGGGTCGACCCGCTCCAGGTCGAGGTGCTCCGGTCCGTGCCCCTGCACCCGGGCGACCCGTGGGCCGCCCGGCACGGCGAGCCAGCGCAACCCCGCCGCCTCGGTGGCGAAGAACCCCGGCGGCGCGTGCGGGCGCGACTTGCGGAACGTGTCGACCATGTCTGCTGGGCAAGGCCTGCTCGGGACGTCTGCTCGGGATGGTCGACCCGTCAGAACGTGGCGCTGACCTTGATGATCTTGCGGCGCAACCACACCCGGCGCTCGCCGCCCATGTACAGGCGCGTGCGCGCGAGCTCCCACCGGCCGTACTCGGCCTCGTCGGTGAGCATCTTGCGCGCGTCCGGGACGCTGGTGCCCCGGTCGATGGTCAGCACGCGGTACTCGTACTGTCCGTGCTTGCGCCAGGCGGACGTCGCGCCGGGGCGCGCGTCTGCCTGCGACGTCGACGGGATCGAAGCCATCCGCTGTCCTCCCGAAGTGCTGGCGGGCGGTTTTCGTCTGCCCATTGTGCCCCGTGGGGCGCTACGGTCAGAGCATGACCGCAGACCCGCGTGCCGCGCTGGACCGCTTCGTCGCCGCGCTGGAGGCCCACTACCACGCGGTGTCGACCCGCCGGGGTGACGACGACCCCGCGGTCGACGACGCCTACGAGGTCCTGGCCGACGCGTTCGAGGTCTACGAGGACGCGCTGGCCCAGGTCTACTCCGAGGTCACGCCCTTCTTCCTCGACGACGGGGACGACGACGCGGACGACGACGAGGACGACGAGGACGATGACGACGAGGGGGACGACGACCTCGACGCCGAGCTGGACACCGACCTCGAGGGACCCGACCTAGCGGGGACGCCCGCCGACCGCCCGGCCGACGCCCCGGGGCAGGCCTACCAACGCTCGGGGTAGCCGATCTCGGGGGCGGACACGTCGTCGAGCGCGGCGTGGACCTCGCCCGGCAGGTCGAGGTCGGTGGCGGCGAGGGAGGCCCGCAGCTGGGCCGGCGTCCGCGCCCCGACGATCGCGCTCGCGACCGCGTCGCGGGCCAGCAGCCAGGCGAGAGCCACCTCGAGCGGCGCACGCCCGAGCCCGTCGGCGGCGGTGGCCACCGCCTCCACGACCGACGACGCGGCGCCGTCCAGGTACGGGTCGACGAACGCGGCGAGGTGCGCCGACGCCGCGCGCGAGTCCGCCGGGATCGACCGCCGGTACTTGCCGGTGAGCACGCCGCGACCGAGCGGTGACCAGGCCAGCAGCCCGAGCCCGAGCACGTCGGCGGCGGGGGCGACGTCGCGCTCCGCGCCGCGCTGCAGCAGCGAGTACTCGAGCTCGAGGGCGCTGAGCCCGGTGCCGTCCGCCTCGAGCAGGGTCGCGGCCCGCGCGGACGCCCAGCCCGGATGGTTGGACAGGCCCACGTACCGCGCCCGGCCGGAGGACACCGCGAGCCGCAGCGCCGAGACCGTCTCGGCGAGCGGCGTCGCCGGGTCGGGGCAGGCCACGAGGAACAGGTCGACGTGGTCGGTGCCGAGACGCCCCAGCGACGCGTCGAGGTCGGCGAGCAGGCCCGCCCGCGAGGCGTCGACGCGGGCGCCCGACCGGCCCGCGCGCACCCCGCCCTTGGTGCACAGCACCACGTCGTCGCGCGCGACCTTGCCGTCCAGCAGGGACCCGATGACGCGCTCCGCGTCGCCGTCGCCGTACGTCGCGGCGGTGTCGACGAGCGTGCCGCCCGCGTCGACGAAGTCGCGCAGCTGCTCCGCGGCGTCCAGGTCGTCGGTGTCGCGACCCCAGGTCATCGTCCCCAGGCCGAGCTCGGACACGCGCAGGCCCGTGCGGCCCACCTGACGACGCTCCATGGCGGGTCAGGCTACCGGCAAACCCTGCAGCTCCGGGTAGTGTGACCGCCCGTGAATGCCTGGGAAGCGATCCTGCTCGGCCTGGTCCAGGGCCTGACCGAGTTCCTGCCGATCTCCTCGAGCGCGCACCTGCGCATCGTGGGCGAGCTGCTCGGCGGGACGGATCCCGGAGCCGCGTTCACCGCGATCACCCAGATCGGCACCGAGGCCGCGGTGCTGCTCTACTACCGCCGCACGATCCGCGACATCTGCGTCGCCTGGTGGAAGTCCCTCGTGGGCACGCACGGCAGCGACTGGCGCTCGCGGATGGGCGCGCACGACGACCAGGCCCGCATGGCCTGGTACATCGCGCTCGGCTCGATCCCGATCGGCGTGCTCGGCCTCCTCTTCCAGGACCAGATCGAGACCTACCTGCGCAATCTCTGGATCACCGTGACGACGCTCGTCGTGTTCGGCCTGCTGCTCGGCTGGGCGGACAAGGTCGGCCGGCGCACCCGCCGGCTCGACGAGCTCACCCCGAAGCGCGCGATCGCCTTCGGCTTCGCGCAGGCGCTCGCGCTCATCCCGGGCGTGTCGCGCTCCGGGGGCACCATCACCGCCGGGCTCCTCATGGGCTTCACCCGCAAGGCCGCCGCGGACTACTCGTTCCTGCTGGCCATCCCCGCGGTGCTGATGTCGGGCTTCTACCAGCTCGCCAAGTCCGTGGGGGAGGACCCGGCCCCCGGGTCGCCGGGCGCCGGCGCGACCCTCGTCGCGACGCTCGTCGCGTTCGTCGTCGGGTACGTCGTGATCATCGGGTTCCTCAAGCTCATCACCACGCACTCGTTCATGCCGTTCGTCTGGTACCGCCTCGGCCTCGCCGCCGTGGTCGTGGTCCTGCTGCTGACCGGCGTGCTCACCGCGAACGGCGGGATCGTCGTCTGACGGACGTGCGGCGCGGCGCGGTGCGACCCGGCCGTGGGGCTGACCTGCCGCGAGGCCCGGTAGCCTGGGGCCGTGCGTTCCTGGCCCGCCCCGCAGATCCCCGAGCTCCCCGAACCGGCCGACGGCCGCCGCACCCCCGTCCGGGTGCACGACAGCACGACCGGGCGGCTCGTGGACCCGGCCCCGGGCGGCACCGCCCGCTACTACGTCTGCGGGATCACCCCGTACGACGCGACCCACCTGGGGCACGCGAACACCTACCTGGCCTTCGACCTGCTGCACCGGGCGTGGCTCGACGCGGGCAAGGACGTGACGTTCGTCTCGAACGTCACCGACGTGGACGACCCGCTGCTGGAGCGCGCCAACGCCACCGGTGTCGACTGGCGCGACCTCGCCGCCGACCAGGTCGCGCTCTTCCGCGAGGACATGACCGCGCTCGGCATGGTGCCGCCCGCCACGTGGACCGGCGCCGTCGAGTCCGTGCCCGCCGTCGTGGCCGCCGTCGAGCGGCTGCTCGAGGAGGGCGCGGCCTACCGGGTTCCCGTCGAGCCGGGCGCCGGCGGGGACGACCCCTGTCTCGGCGACGTGTACGCCGACCTGTCCGCCGACCCGGACTTCGGCCAGGTGTCCCGCCTCGACCCGGAGGTCATGGGGGCCCTGTTCGCCGAGCGCGGCGGCGACCCCGATCGCGAGGGCAAGAAGAACCCGCTGGACCCGCTGCTGTGGCGGCGCGAGCGCGTGGGCGAGCCGGCGTGGGACGGCGCGTCGCTCGGCACCGGGCGGCCCGGCTGGCACGTCGAGTGCGCGGTCATCGCCCGCGACGGGCTGGGCCTGCCGTTCGACCTGCAGGGCGGGGGAGCGGACCTCCTCTTCCCACACCACGAGATGTCCACCTCGCACGACCGGCTGCTGGGCGGCGGCGGGGCGGGCGTGCACGTGCACGCCGGGCTGGTCGCCTACCAGGGCGAGAAGATGAGCAAGTCGCGCGGGAACCTCGTGTTCGTCTCCGCGCTGCGCCGCGCGGGCGTCGACCCGATGGCGATCCGCCTCGCACTCCTGGCGCACCACTACCGCACGGAGTGGGAGTGGACCGACGGCGACCTCGAGGCCGGCGTCGCCCGGCTCGACCGGTGGCGCGCCGCCGTCTCCGGCAACGGCGGCCCCGACGCGTCCGCGGCGCTGGCCGCCCTGCGCGCGGCGCTCGCGGACGACCTCGACGGCCCTGCCGCGCTCGCCGCCGTGGACGCCTGGGCCGACGCCGCGCTCGCGCCCGGCCGCGACACGACCGACGACCACGAGGGCGCGCCCGGCGTGCTGGCGCGCGCGGTGAACGCGCTGCTCGGCGTCCGCCTCTGACGGGGACGCCGGGGCGTCAGCCCTTGTCGGGGCCCTTCTCCCCACCCTTGTCGGTGCCCTTGTCGCCGCCGACGTCGCGCCGTCGCAGGTAGCGCTCGAACTCCCGCGCGATGGCCTCGCCCGACGCCTCGGGCAGGTCCGCGGTGTCCTTCGCCTCCTCGAGCTGCTGCACGTACTCGGCGATCTCGGCGTCGTCCGACGCGAGCTCGTCGACGCCGTGCTGCCAGGCCTCGGCGTCCTCCGGCAGGTCGCCGAGCGGCACCGGGGCGGCGACGAGCTCCTCGACACGGGTGAGGATCGCGAGCGTGGCCTTGGGCGACGGCGGGTTGGCCACGTAGTGGGGCACGGCGGCCCACAGGGACACCGCCTGGAACCCGCGCCGGTCGGCCTCGTGCTGCAGCACGCCCACGATGCCCGTCGGGCCCTCGTAGGTGCTGGGCTCGACGTCCAGCACCGCCTGCAGGCCCGAGCTCTCCGTCGTCGCGGTCATCGGGATGGGGCGGGTGTGCGGCACGTCGGCCAGCAGGGCGCCGAGGGTCACGACGGTGCGGACGCCGAGCTCGGCCGCAAGGTCCAGCAGCTCGGCGCAGTAGGAGCGCCATCGGAACGACGGCTCGATGCCGTGCACGAGCACCACCGTGCGGTCCGGCAGGTCCGCGACCGACACCGTGGTGGTCGGCCAGGTGATCGAGCGCTCCCCGTCCGGCCCGGTCTCGATGACGGGCCGGTTCACCTGGAAGTCGTGGTAGTCCTCGGGGTCGAGCTCGCGGACCTGACGGGCGTCCCACACGTGGGCGAGGTGGCTGAGGGCGGCGGTGGCGGCGCTGCCGGCGTCGTTCCACCCCTCGAACGCGGCGATCATCACGGTCTGCCGTGCGGCGTGGCGCCCGGTGGTCTCCGGCTCGGTCGTCATCCGTCCAGCGTATACAGCGTGGGCTGCGGCGCGGCCCGTCCGGGTGTCCCGTCTCACGCGGCCCGACGGGTCGGGTCGCGGTGCGAGGTCCGTACGATGGACGGGTGCCCGAGACCCTCGCCCCCGCCCCGCAGACCGACTCCCCGACCCTGCCCGCGGCCGTCCTGTGGGACATGGACGGCACCCTCGTGGACACCGAGCCGTACTGGATCCGGGCCGAGCAGGAGCTGGTCGCGGAGCACGGCGGCACCTGGACGCACGAGCAGGCGCTGCAGCTCGTCGGGAACGCGCTGACCGTCTCCGCGACGATCCTGCGCGACCAGGGAGGGGTCGACCTGCCGGTGGACGCGATCGTCGACCGCCTGCTCGGGCAGGTCGTCGAGCAGGTGCGCGAGCGGGTGCCGTGGCAGCCGGGCGCGCTGGAGCTCCTCACGACCCTCGCCGAGGCGGGCGTGCCGTGCGCGCTGGTGACGATGAGCTACGGCGCCCTCGCCGAGGAGGTCGTCTCGCGCGGTCCCGCCGGCGCGTTCGCGACGCTCGTCACCGGCGACCAGGTCACCCGCGGCAAGCCGGACCCCGAGCCCTACCTGGTCGCGGCGGAGCGACTCGGCGTCGACGCGGGCGCCTGCGTGGCGATCGAGGACTCGCCCACCGGCATCGCCTCGGCGCGCGCGGCCGGCGTCGCGACCCTGGGCGTCGAGGCGGTCGTGCCCGTGCCGCACCTGGACGGGCTCAGCCGCGCCGCCTCGCTCGAGAAGGTCGACGTGGCGACGCTCGCACGCATCGGCGCGGGTGAGGTCGTGGACCTCACGCTCTGACCGCCTCGGCGTCCACCCCGAGCCGTTCGCGCAGCGCGTCGGCCGGGATCACGGGCGGCGTGCCGCCGAACGCGGGGCACAGCGCCTGGTGGGCGCAGAACCCGCACAGGCGTCCGCGGCGGGGCCGCCAGTCGCCGGTCCGGGCGGCGTCCTGGATCGCGGACCACAGCGCGCGCACCTTGGTCTCCGTGGCCTCGAGCTCCCGCTCGGCCGGCTCGGCACGCAGCACCTGGCCGTCGCCCAGGTAGAGCAGCTGCAGCATGCGCGGCACCTCGCCGCGCTCGCGCCAGAGCACCAGGCCGTAGAACCGCATCTGGAACAGGGCGGAGCCCTCGAAGCCCGGCCCGGGCGCGCGGCCCGTCTTGTAGTCGACCACCCGCAGCGCGCCGTCGGGCGCCACGTCGAGCCGGTCGACGATCCCGCGCAGCACCGGCCCGTCGTCGAGCGACGTCTCGACTCGCAGCTCGCGGGACGCGGGCTCCAACCGGTTCGGGTCCTCCAGCGTGAAGTAGGTGCCGACGAGCCGCCGCGCCCGGCCGAGCCACTCCGACGGCGTGGTGCCGGCCGCGTCGCCGCCCTCGTCGAACAGCGTCGCGTACCGCGGCTCCGCCTCGACGAGGCGATCCCACTCGACCGGCAGCAGGGCGGCCGCCGCCTCCGGCGTGCGCTCCCCGCGCGGCGCGTCGTAGAGCCGCTCGAGCACCGCGTGCACCAGCGTGCCCCGTGCGGCGGCGGAGGCCGGGGGCTCGGGCAGCCGGTCGACCACGCGGAACCGGAACAGCAGGGGGCAGCGCATGAAGTCGGCCGCGCGCGAGGGGGACAGCGCCGGGACCCGCGGCACCGTCAGGGACGGGTCGGGAGCGGCGGTCGTGGTCATGCGCGCCACCCTATGGGCGGACGGTGACAGGCCCTCCGAGGAGCGGCCCACGAGCGGCGACGAGCGGCCGACGGTCAGGCTGGCCGGATAGCCTGACGGGGTGACCTCTCGCTCCCGGGGATGGGTGGTCGGCCGCATCGCGGGCGCGCCCGTCCTCGTCACCCCGTCGTGGTTCCTCGGCGCCGTCGTCCTCACCCTCGTGTTCGCGCCCTCGGTGCGGACGTGGTTCGCGCCCCAGCTGGGGACGGCGGCGGTGCTCGTCGTCGCGGCCGCGTTCGTGCTGCTGCTCTTCGGGTCCGTGTTCCTGCACGAGGTGGCGCACGCCCTCGTCGCGCGGTCGCGCGGGCACCGCGTCACCGAGGTCGCGCTGACCCTGTGGGGCGGCCACACCGCCTACACGGGGTCGGGCGGGCGCCCGCTCGACGGCGCCCTCGTGGCCGTGGTCGGCCCGCTGACCAACCTCGTGCTGGCGGCCGCGTTCTGGGTCGTGTACCTGGTGCAGCCGGTGTCGTCCGTCGCCTCGGCCCTGCTCCTGGCCGGGGCGTTCTCGAACGCGTTCGTCGGGTTGTTCAACCTGGTGCCGGGGCTGCCGCTGGACGGTGGGCAGATCCTCGAGTCCGCGGTCTGGGGCGCGACGGGCTCGCGCACGCGGGGCACGCTCGCGGCGGGCTGGGTCGGGCGGGTGGTCGCGGTCGGCGTGCTGGTCGTGGCGCTGCTGTGGCCGTTGCTCGAGGGGCGGAGGCCGTCCTGGGTGACGGTCGCGTGGGCGGCGCTCATCGGCGCGTTCCTGTGGTCCGGGGCGGGGGACGCGATCAAGGGCGCGCAGACGAGGGCCCGGGTCGCGGGCCTGTCCGCTCGGGGCCTGGCGGTGCCGGCCGTCGTGGTGCCGGTCACCACCACGGTCGCCGGCGTCTCCGACGCGGCCGCGCGGCACCCGGGCACCGTCGTGGCCGTCGTCGAGCCCGCCGGGGAGCCCGTGGGCTGGGTGGACCCGGCCGCGGTCGCGAACGTGCCCGCGGACCAGGCCGCGACCACGCCGGTGGAGGCCGTCGTCGTGCCGTTCCCGCCGGGCTCGGCGGTGAGCCCCGACCTCGAGGGCGACGACCTCCTCGACGGCCTCGCCCGCGGCTCGTCGGGGGCGCGGGTGGTGCCGGTCGTGGACGCCGGCCGCCTGACCGGCGTGCTCGACGTCGCCCGGGTCGCGGCCGCGCTTCGCCGATGAGGTGCCGGGAGCCGGGCCGGTAGACTCGCCGGTCGTGACCTCCGCCGACGCCACCGTGCCCGAGAACCGCCCGACCGCCGACCCGACCGGCCGCGCCACGGGTGCGGACCTGCGCCGCGGGCCCCTGCGCGAGGGCGACCGGGTGCAGCTCACGGACCCCAAGGGTCGGCTGCACACCATCACGCTCAAGCCCGGCGGCACGTTCCACACGCACAAGGGCTACTTCCGCCACGAGGACCTCATCGGCCGCCCCGAGGGCTGGGTCGTGACCAACACGGCGGGCATCGAGTACCTCGCCCTGCGGCCCTTGCTGAGCGACTACGTGCTGTCCATGCCGCGTGGCGCCGCCGTCGTCTACCCCAAGGACGCCGGGCAGATCGTGCAGATGGCGGACATCTTCCCGGGCGCGCGCGTCGTCGAGGCCGGCGTCGGCTCCGGGGCGCTGACCATGTCGCTGCTGCGCGCCGTGGGCGACGCAGGCGAGCTGCACTCCATCGAGCGCCGCGAGGACTTCGCGGCGATCGCGCGCGGCAACGTCGAGTCGTTCTTCGGCGGCGAGCACCCGGCGTGGCGCCTGTCGGTCGGGGACCTCGCGGACGTGCTGCCCACCGTGGCGGAGCCGGGCAGCGTCGACCGCGTCGTGCTCGACATGCTCGCGCCCTGGGAGAACGTCGACCCCGTCGCCCGCGCGCTGGTGCCGGGCGGCGTGCTGATCTGCTACGTCGCCACCGCCACCCAGCTGTCCCGCACGGCCGAGGACCTGCGGGCCGACGGCCGGTTCGCCGAGCCGCAGGCGTGGGAGTCCATGGTGCGCGGCTGGCACCTCGAGGGCCTCGCGGTCCGCCCGCAGCACCGGATGATCGGGCACACAGGGTTCCTCGTCACGGCCCGGCGGCTCGCGGACGGGGTCACGCCGCCCGAGCGGACCCGACGTCCGGCCAAGGGGTCCTACCCCGCCCCGGACGCCGAGTGGTCCGAGGAGGAGCTGGGCGAGCGCGCCGTGTCGGACAAGAAGATCCGTCGCGTCCGCCGCGACCTCGGCGTCGCCCCCGACGACGCGCAGGGCTGACGCCGGCCGGGCCGGGGACGACGGCGTCCGGGGCGCGGGACCGGTCGCGGCAGGTCACCGGGAGGTCTCGGTCGTGTGAACCTCGCGACCGCTCCGTGAAATGAACCCCCGCAGGCCCGCGTTGATGTCTAGGGTGCTGTACTCCGGGGGCGCCTTCCCGTCCGGGGAGGTGGTCACCCGGGCCGCACGAGAGGGGATGCGATGTCCGACAACCCTGTCCGCCCGGAGCCTCGACCGGAGCAGCCGGCGCTGCCCACCGGACCGAGCCACGACGCACAGCTCGCCCTCCTCGCCGCCAAGAACGAGCGGCTCGCCGAGGCGCTCCGCGCCGCCCGTGACCAGATCGTCGAGCTCAAGGGCCAGATCGACGAGCTCGCCAAGCCCCCGGGGACGTACGCGACGTTCCTCGCCGCGCACGACGACGGCTCGGTCGACATCTCGTCGGCCGGCCGCAAGATGCACGTGCAGGCGAGCCCGGGCCTCGACGTCGCCGAGCTGCGGCCCGGCCAGGAGGTCAAGCTCAACGAGGCCATGACGGTGGTCGAGGTCGGCGGCTACGAGCGCACCGGCGAGCTGGTGACGGTCAAGGAGGTGCTCGACGCCGAGCGGGTGCTCGTCGTCGGGCGGGCCGACGAGGAGCGCGTCGTGCGCCTCGCCGGGTCGGTCGCCGACGCCGAGCTGCGGGTGGGCGACGCGCTCACGGTCGACGTGCGCAGCGGGTTCGTCTACGAGGTGGTGCCGAAGTCGGAGGTCGAGGAGCTCGTCCTCGAGGAGGTGCCCGACATCGCCTACGAGGACATCGGCGGGCTGGGGCCGCAGATCGAGCAGATCCGCGACGCCGTCGAGCTGCCCTTCTCCCACCCCGACCTCTTCCGCGAGCACGGGCTGCGCCCGCCCAAGGGCGTGCTCCTGTACGGCCCGCCCGGGTGCGGCAAGACGCTCATCGCCAAGGCCGTCGCGAGCTCGCTCGCGGGGATGGTCGCGTCGTCCGGCGGCGACGCGGGCGCGAAGAGCTACTTCCTCAACGTCAAGGGCCCGGAGCTGCTCAACAAGTACGTGGGCGAGACGGAGCGGCACATCCGGCTGATCTTCGCCCGGGCTCGCGAGAAGGCGACGCAGGGCGCCCCCGTGGTCGTGTTCTTCGACGAGATGGAGTCGCTGTTCCGCACCCGCGGCACCGGCCTGTCGTCCGACGTCGAGACGACGATCGTGCCCCAGCTGCTGGCCGAGATCGACGGCGTCGAGCGGCTCGACAACGTCATCGTCATCGGCGCGTCCAACCGCGAGGACATGATCGACCCCGCGATCCTGCGGCCCGGCCGCCTGGACGTGAAGATCAAGATCGAGCGCCCCGACGCCGAGGGTGCCACCGAGATCTTCGGCAAGTACCTCACCCCCCAGCTGCCCATCCACCCCGACGACCTGGCCGAGCACGGCGGCAGCCAGACCGAGGCCATCGGGGCGATGATCCGCAGCGTGGTGGAGCGGATGTACTCCGAGGACGAGGAGAACCAGTTCCTCGAGGTCACGTACGCGTCGGGCGACAAGGAGACCCTGTACTTCAAGGACTTCAACTCCGGCGCGATGATCCAGAACGTCGTGGACCGGGCGAAGAAGTCGGCGATCAAGGACTTCCTGGCCACCGGGCAGCGCGGCATCCGGGTGGAGCACCTCCTGTCGGCGTGCGTCGACGAGTTCAAGGAGAACGAGGACCTGCCGAACACCACCAACCCCGACGACTGGGCGCGCATTAGCGGCAAGAAGGGCGAGCGCATCGTCTTCATCCGCACGATCGTCCAGAAGAAGGGCGGCGACGGCGCGCCGCGCACCATCGACACGGTCACCAGCACGGGGCAGTACCTGTAGTCCCGCGTCGTCCACGAGACCGAGGTATCCGTCCCGAGTCCGACCCGCCGTGCGCCAGCCTCGAGACGGGTACCTCGATCTCGTGCGGGTCCACCTAGGGTGGTGGCGTGAGTGTTCGTCGCGTGATGGGGATCGAGACCGAGTACGGCGTGCTGGCACCGGGGCGGCCGATGGCCAACCCGATGCTCATGAGCTCGCAGGTGGTGATGACGTACCGCGCCCTGGTGGCGCGGGCGGGCGCCCGCCCGCCGGCCCGCTGGGACTACGACGACGAGGACCCGCTGCAGGATGCGCGCGGGTTCCACCTCCAGCGCGCCTCGGCGCACCCCTCGCTCCTCACCGACGACCCGTCGCGCCCCGCGCCGTCGGGCCCGACGGCGTCCGGCCCGGGGACGACCGGCAGCACCCCCGCGTCGGCACAGGTGGCGTCCGCGGCCGGGACCCCCGGCGCCGGGCGCGGCCGGGCGCGCGCCGCCCGGCAGGAGCCGGAGGAGGTCGAGCGGCCGTCGGTCGAGGACTACGACGACCCGAGCGCCGCGAACTGCATCCTCACCAACGGCGCGCGCCTCTACGTGGACCACGCGCACCCCGAGTACTCGTCGCCCGAGGTGACCGGGCCGCGCGACGGCGTCCTGTGGGACGTCGCGGGCGAGCGGGTCATGCTCGCGGCCGTGCGCTCGCTGGCGGAGGTGCCCGGCGGCGAGGTGGTGCTCTACAAGAACAACGTGGACGGCAAGGGCGCCAGCTACGGCACGCACGAGAACTACCTGGTGGACCGGGCGCTGCCGTTCGGCACGCTCGTCGAGCTGCTGACGCCGTTCCTCGTCACCCGGCAGGTGTTCGCGGGCTCCGGACGGGTGGGCCTCGGGCCGGCGGGGGCCGAGGCGGGCTTCCAGCTCTCCCAGCGCGCCGACTACATCGAGGCCGAGGTGGGCCTCGAGACGACGCTGCGCCGCCCGATCGTCAACACGCGCGACGAGCCGCACGCCGACCGCACGCGGTGGCGCCGCCTGCACCTCATCATCGGCGACGCCAACCTGTTCGAGGTCGCGACCTTCCTCAAGCTCGGCACCACCTCGCTCGTGCTGTGGGTGCTCGAGCACCTCGACGAGCTGGCCGAGGCCGGCGTGGCCGCCCGGGAGGAGCTCGCCGCCCTGCGGCTCGCCGACCCGGTCGCGGACGTGCAGCGCGTGTCGCGCGACCTCACCCTCACCGCACGGCTCGAGCTCGCCGACGGCCGCCGGCTCACGGCGCTGGAGATCCAGGAGGCGTACGCCGACGTCGTGGCCCGGTCGGTCGCCGCGCTCGGCTCCTCGGGCGGGTCGTCGGGCGACGCGTCGGGCGAGGACGAGACCGCACAGGTGCTGGACCGCTGGCGCTCGGTCCTCCGCCGCCTGGGCACGGACCCGGCCACGTGCGCGCGCGAGGTGGAGTGGGTCGCGAAGCGGCGGCTCCTGGAGCGGATGCGGTCGCGGGACGGCCTCGGCTGGGACCACCCGCGGCTGCACACGCTGGACCTGCAGTGGACGGACGTGCGGCCCGAGCGCGGCATCTACCACCGGCTCGTCGCGTCGGGCGCCGTCGAGCGGCTCGTGGACGAGGAGCGGGTGACGGACGCGGTGCACCACGCGCCGGCGGACACGCGGGCGTGGTTCCGCGGCGAGGTGATGGCCCGGTACGCGGACCAGGTGTCCGCGGCGAGCTGGGACTCGGTGATCTTCGACGTCCCGGGGGCCGCCGCCCTGCAGCGGGTGCCGATGCTCGACCCGTCGCGCGGCACGCGCGCGCACATCGGCGCCCTCCTGGACGCCAGCCCCGACGCCGCGGCGCTGCTCAAGGGCCTGCGCGGCGAGGGCTGAGAGCGGGCTGACCGGCGACGACGCCCCGCGGGCCGATCTCGCGTCGCGCGGGGGTGGAGTCGTTCAGCCCTGGGCGCAACCGGCGTGGACGTCGCCGCGCGGTGTCGGTCGCAGCGCATAGGCTGGCGTCGCGAGACTCTCCCGGAGCTCCTTGTCGGGAGCCCCGCAGCAGCGAAGGAGGCGGACCATGGCCGGTCAGGAACGGATCAACCCGCAGCACGAGGACCGCACGCCCGACGACGACGCGGACACCCCCGCCCCGGTCGCCCCGGCGGCGACCGAGCGCGACGCCGAGGTGGACGCCCTGCTGGAGGAGATCGACGAGGTCCTCGAGACGAACGCCGAGTCGTTCGTCCGCGGCTTCGTGCAGAAGGGCGGTCAGTGAGCGCCCATGACCCACGCTGACACCTCCGGGCGGCTGCCGGACGCGTTCCTGCGCCCCGGCTCGTCCTCGTTCGTGGACTTCCTCGCGGGCCACGCGCCCGACCTGCTGCCCGGGCGTCGCGACGTCGGGGGCACGGGCGCGCCCGCCGACGGGCTCGCGCCGCACGCCACCACCATCGTCGCGCTGACTTTCGGCACCGACGACGGCGGCCGCGGCGTGATCATGGCCGGCGACCGCCGGGCCACCGCGGGCAACCTCATCGCCAGCCGCGAGATGGAGAAGGTCTTCGCCGCCGACGCCTACTCGGTGGTCGGCATCGCGGGGTCGGCGGGCGTGGCGATCGAGCTCGTGCGCCTCTTCCAGCTCGAGCTGGAGCACTACGAGAAGATCGAGGGCTCCCTGCTCTCCCTCGACGGCAAGGCCAACCGCCTGTCCACGATGATCCGCGGCAACCTGCCCCTCGCCCTGCAGGGGCTCGCCGTCGTGCCGCTCTTCGCGGGCTACGACCTCGACCGCGGGTACGGGCGGCTGTTCAGCTACGACGTCACCGGCGGGCGGTACGAGGAGCACGACCACCACACCGTCGGCTCCGGCTCGGTGTTCGCCCGCGGCGCGCTGAAGAAGCTGTGGCGGCCCGGGCTCGACGCCGACGCGGCGGTCGGCGTCGCGGTCGAGGCGCTCTACGACGCGGCCGATGACGACAGCGCCACCGGCGGCCCGGACCCCGTGCGCCAGATCTGGCCCGTGGTCCACGTGGTGACCGCCGACGGCGTCCGCCGGGTGGCCGACGACGACCTGTCCGCGACGGTCGGACGGATTGTCGACGAGCGCGGGGCCGCCCACCGGGCCGCCCACGGCGACCGCCCCGCCGGCGGCGCCCGGACCGGGGACCAAGGGGGTGCGCGCGCATGACGATGCCGTTCTACGTCTCGCCCGAGCAGCTGATGAAGGACCGGGCGGACTTCGCCCGCAAGGGCATCGCCCGCGGACGGTCCGTCGTCGTGCTCGCCTACTCCGGCGGCATCGCGTTCGCCACGGAGAACCCGTCGCGGGCGCTGCACAAGATCTCGGAGATCTACGACCGCATCGCGTTCGCCGCGGTGGGCAAGTACAACGAGTTCGAGAACCTGCGGGTCGCGGGCGTGCGCTACGCCGACCTGCGCGGGTACTCCTACGACCGCACCGACGTCACGGCGCGCGGGCTCGCCAACGCGTACGCGCAGACGCTCGGCACGGTGTTCACCACCGAGTCGAAGCCGCTCGAGGTCGAGCTGGTCGTGGCGGAGGTCGGCGACACGCCGGCCGCCGACCAGATCTACCGGCTGTCCTACGACGGGTCCGTCGCCGACGAGCACGGGCACGTCGTGATGGGTGGCCAGGCGGAGCAGCTGGGCGCACGGGTCGCGGACGCCTGGCACGAGGGGATGACCCTCCCGCAGGTGCTCGCGCTCGCCGTGCGCACCCTCGGCGCGGTGGGGTCGGACGGGTCCGTCGCCGCCGAGGGGGAGGAGCGCGAGATCGCGCCCGCCGGCCTCGAGGTGGCGGTGCTGGAGCGCGCGGGCCGGCGGCGGGCGTTCCGCCGGCTGCAGGGCGCGACGCTGGCCGGTCTGCTCGAGCAGGCCGGCGACTGAGACGTCGGACGACAGGGCCGAGCGAGGGGAGACGTCGTGGACCGCAGGATCTTCGGTCTGGAGACCGAGTACGGGGTGACGTGCGCGGCGGACGACGGGCGCGGGCTCTCCGCGGACGAGGTGGCCCGCTACCTGTTCCGCAAGGTCGTGGCGTGGGGGCGCAGCTCGAACGTCTTCCTGCGCAACGGCTCGCGCCTCTACCTCGACGTGGGCTCGCACCCCGAGTACGCGACGGCGGAGTGCGACGACGTGCACCAGCTCGTGGCGTACGACCGGGGCGGCGAGCGCATCCTCGAGGGCCTGGTCGCCGACGCGCAGCAGCGGCTGGAGCACGAGGGCCTGTCCGGCAAGGTGCACCTGTTCAAGAACAACACCGACTCTGCGGGCAACTCCTACGGCTGCCACGAGAACTACCTCGTGCGCCGGCAGGGCGACTTCTCCCGCCTGTCCGAGGTGCTGGTGCCGTTCCTCATCACCCGCCAGGTGCTCACCGGGGCGGGCAAGGTCCTCGCCACCCCGCGCGGCGCCGTCTACTGCCTCTCGCAGCGTGCCGACCACATCTGGGAGGCCGTCTCCAGCGCCACCACCCGGTCGCGGCCGATCATCAACACGCGCGACGAGCCGCACGCCGACGCGGAGAGCTACCGGCGCCTGCACGTCATCGTCGGCGACTCGTCGATGGCGGAGCCGACGACGATGCTCAAGGTCGGCGCGACCGACCTCGTGCTGCGCCTCGTCGAGGCGGGCGTGCCGATGCGCGACCTCACCCTCGAGAACCCCATCCGCGCGATCCGCGAGATCAGCCACGACCGCACCGGCCTGCACCCCGTGCAGCTCGCCAACGGGCGCACCGCCACCGCCGTCGACATCCAGTGGGAGTACTTCCACCGCGTGCGCGAGCACGTGGACGCGCACGCCGGCGCCACCCCCGTCGTCAAGCAGGTCCTCGACCTGTGGGAGCGCGGGCTGCGGGCGCTGGAGTCCGGCGACCTGTCGCTCGTGGACCGCGAGCTCGACTGGGTGATCAAGCTCAGGCTCATCGAGCGGTACCAGGCCAAGCACGACCTGCCGCTCGACGACCCGCGCATCGCGCGGCTCGACCTCGCCTACCACGACATCTCCCGGACCGAGGGGCTGTACAACCTGCTCGCCGCCCGCGGGATGGTGGAGCGAGTCGTCACCGACCTGGAGGTCTTCGAGTCCACCGCGGTGCCGCCGCCGACCACGCGCGCCAAGCTCCGCGGCGACTTCGTCCGCGCCGCGCAGGAGGCGCGCCGCGACTACACGGTGGACTGGGTGCACCTGAAGCTCAACGACCAGGCGCAGCGCACCGTGCTGTGCAAGGACCCGTTCAAGAGCGTCGACGAGCGCGTGGATCGGTTGATCGAGTCGATGTGAGCGGGTGCCAGATTCGGCTGGTGCCGCCGTGACCGGCTGATCCCTTCGCGCGGACGCGTTCACGGGCGCCAGGGCGCCCTCCACTTCGGGAGGGATACGTCCGCGCGAAGGGGTCAGCCGGGCACGGCGGGCTCTCGGCTCGCGGCCGCGCACAGCGGAACGTCTTTGTGGTGGTGCTTGCGGCGGTGCGCGGAGCGGACGGCCTGCGCTCCGGCGGGGGACGCATGGCAAGATGACGCGGTGCTCCGCCGTCTGACCCTGCTGATCTCGCTGCTGCTCGGTGGCGCGCTCCTGCTCGGCGGCTGCGGGTCGTCGCTCCTGGACGACCTGGGCAAGCGGCCGTCCGCGGGGCCGTCGGCCGCGCCCGTGCAGGTGTCGGGGGCGGTGGGGGAGCCGCCTTCCCTGGAGTACGAGCGGCCGTACGACGTGGTGCAGGCCGGGGCGCGGACGGTGTGGCCCGGGTCCGGCGAACCCGTGACGGACGGCGAGCCCGTGCTGCTGAACATGTACGCCGAGGACGGGCGCGACGGCACCGTCATCTCGAGCACATACATCGACGCGCCCGGGTGGTACACGATGTCGCCGGAGTCGCTCGGCTCCAACCTCTACGAGACGCTGCGGGGCCAGAAGGTGGGGGCGCGCATGCTCCTGCTCGAGGAGGACCGCGGGGTGCCCGTGATCCTCGTCGTCGACGTGCTGCCGACGCACGCGGCCGGAGCCGAGGTGCTCGCGGCGAAGGGGCTCCCGACCGTCGAGCGCGGCGACGACGGCACGCCGACCGTGACCGTGCCGAGGAAGGTCGACCCGCCCGCCGACCTGCAGGTGCAGCCGCTCGTGCGGGGCACGGGGCCGCAGGTTCAGGTGGGACAGGTCGTCACGATGCGGTTCACCGCGGTGCGGTGGAGCGACGGGCGGCAGTTCGACACCACGTGGACCGCCGGGACGCGGCCGCAGTCCGCGACGATCGGCATCGGCCAGCTCGTCGACGGGCTCGACCAGGGGCTCATCGAGCAGACCGTGGGCTCGCAGGTGCTGCTCGTGGTGCCCCCCAGCCTCGGCTACGGTGGCACCAGCAGCGACCTCGCCGACGAGACCCTGGTCTACGTCGTGGACATCCTGGACGCGCACTTCCAGGTGACCGACGACGAGTCCACCGGCCAGGGCAAGGGCGACGACGGCGGCGACCCGGAGAAGGACGCACCGGAGAAGCCGACCGGCGACTGACCGGCGAGAGCAGCGACGACAGCAGCAAAGGAAGGGTGAGTCCCGCATGTCCGTGGCGGTCCGCGTGATCCCGTGCCTCGACGTCGACGACGGACGGGTGGTCAAGGGGGTCAACTTCACGAACCTGCGTGACGCGGGCGACCCCGTGGAGCTGGCCTCCCGGTACGACCGCGAGGGCGCCGACGAGGTGACGTTCCTCGACGTGTCCGCCTCCTCGGGGGACCGCGCCACCATGGTCGACGTGGTGCGCCGCACCGCCGACCAGGTGTTCGTGCCGCTCACGGTGGGCGGCGGCGTGCGGTCCACGGACGACGTCGACCGGCTGCTGCGCGCCGGTGCGGACAAGGTCGGCGTCAACACCGCCGCCACCGCGCGACCCGAGCTGGTCGCGGAGATCGCCGCGCGCTTCGGGCGCCAGGTGCTCACCCTGTCCGTGGACGCCCGCCGCGTCACCGGGGAGACGGTCACCGCCTCGGGCTACGAGGTCACGACCCACGGCGGCCGCCGGGGCACCGGCATCGACGCCGTCGAGTGGGCTGCGCGGGCGGCGCACCTCGGCGCGGGCGAGATCCTGCTCAACTCCATGGACGCCGACGGCACCACCTCGGGCTTCGACCTCGAGATGCTCGCCGCCGTGCGGGAGAAGGTCGACGTGCCGCTCGTGGCGTCCGGCGGCGCCGGGGTGCCGGAGCACTTCGTCGCCGCCGCGCGGGCCGGCGCCGACGCCGTGCTCGCCGCGAGCGTCTTCCACTTCGGCACGCTGACGGTCGGCCAGGTGAAGGCGGCGCTGGCCGAGGCCGGCATCGAGGTGCGGCAGTGAGCGGCTGTCGATGCCGTTGACGAGCGGCAGACCCGCCTCCGGCGCCGGCCGCGACCACCGGGGCGGGGCCGGCCGCACGACCCTCACGGGATCGCGGCTGCGCCGCTCGGCGACGCTCGTGTGGCGCGGGATGCGCTCCGAGCCTCGGCTGTACGTGCTGGCCGTGGGCGCGTCCGCGGTGTTCGGCGCCGCCACCGTCGCGGTGAGCCGCGCCGTCGGCTGGGCGACCGACGCCGTCGTCGTCCCCGCGATCGCGGGCGACCCCGACGCGCGCTCGCGCATCTGGGTGGCGGGTCTCGTGCTCGCCGCGGTGGCCCTCACGCTCGCCCTCGGCGTCGCCGGGCGGCGCATCTGGGCCGGCTACGGGTTCGCCGCGATCCAGGCGCACCACCGGCGCGGGCTCTCCCGGCAGTACCTGCGCCTGCCGGTCTCCTGGCACCGCGCGCACCCGGCGGGTCGCCTGCTGTCCGCGGCGAGCGCCGACGTCGAGGCCGCGACCGGCGTCTTCAACCCCCTGCCCTTCGCCCTCGGCGTCGTGGTGATGATCGCGGTCGCCGCGGGGATGCTCCTGGCGGTGGACGTGTGGCTGGCGGTGGCCGCCCTCCTGGTCGTGCCCGCCGCGATCGCCGCGAACGTCGTCTTCCAGCGGCACATGACGCCCGCCGTCACGCGGGCGCAGCAGCTGCGCGCCGAGGTCGCGGACGTCGCCCACGAGTCGTTCGAGGGCGCCCTCCTCGTCACGTCGCTCGGCACCGCCGACCGGGAGGAACGGCGCTTCGCCGAGCGCACCGACGCGCTGCGGGCCGCGAACGTCCGCGTCGGCACCGTGCGGGCCGTCTTCGACCCGGTCATCGAGCTGCTGCCCTCCCTCGGCACCCTGGCCGTGCTGGGCGTGGGCACGTGGCGCGCGTCGTCGGGGGCGGTGGACGCGGGCGACGTCGTGATGGCGGCTTACCTGCTCACGGTGATGGCCGTGCCGGTGCGCGCGTTCGGATGGGTGCTCGGCGAGCTGCCGCGCGCCCTGGTCGGCTACGACCGCATCGCCGGCATCCTCGACGCCCCCTCGACGCTGGTCCCCGGCGCCCGGGCCCTGCCTCGCGCGGCGGGCGGCCTGGCCGTGCGGCTCGAGGCTGTCGGGGTCGACGTTCCCGCGGCCGACACGACCGCCACCCTGCTGGACGGCGTGGACCTCGACGTCACCCCGGGGAGCACGGTCGCCGTCGTGGGGAGCACGGGGGCCGGCAAGACGACCCTCGTGTCCCTGCTCGCGCGCCTCAGCGACCCGAGCCGCGGCCGGGTGCTGCTCGACGGCGCGGACGTCCGCGACCTCGCGGCGGGCGAGATCCCCGCGCAGGTGGCCCTCGTGACGCAGCAGACGTTCGTCTTCGAGGACACCGTCCGCGCCAACGTGACGCTCGCCGACCCCGGCGACGACGGCGCGCCCGACGACGAAGAGGTCTGGGAGGCGCTGCGCGTCGCCCGGGTGGACGACGTCGTGCGCGCGCTGCCCGGGGGCCTCGACGCGCCCCTGGGCGAGCGCGGCGCCAACCTGTCCGGCGGGCAGCGGCAGCGGCTGGCCGTCGCGAGGGCGCTGGTCCGGCGACCCCGCCTGCTCGTCCTCGACGACGCCACGTCGGCGGTCGACCCGCGGGTCGAGGCGGAGATCCTCGGCTCGCTCGCGTCGGCCGGCGCCGCCGCCCAGGACGGCGGCACGACCGTCGTGATGGTCGCCTACCGCATGTCGTCGGTGGCCCTCGCGGACGTCGTCGTGCACCTCGAGGGCGGCCGCGTCGTGGACGTCGGGCCGCACGCGGACCTGCTGGCCCGCGACCCCGGGTACCGCGCGCTGGCCACGGCCTACGAGCGCGAGACCGCGCGCCGGGCGCGCGAACTCGCGGACGAGGCGGCCGCGGGGGCGAGCCCGGTCGAGCAGCAGGAGGGGACGCAGCAGGAGGGGACGCAGCAGGACCAGGAGGGACGACCGTGAGCGCGACGCGCATCGCCGCCGCCAGCGAGCTGGGCGTCCTCGCCACGCTCCGACGGGGCGTGCAGATCTCGCCGCAGATCGTCGACGGCCTGTGGCTCACGCTCGCGCTCGCCGTGCTCGCGGCCGCGGGCCGGGTCGTGGTGCCGGTCGCGGTGCAGCGCACGATCGACGACGGCATCCTCGCCACCGGAGGCCCGGACCCCGGGCGGGTGGCCCTGCTGACCGGGCTCGCGGCGGGAGCCGTCGTCGTCGCGGGGCTGTGCACCGCCGTGGTCAACGTCCGGCTCTTCCGCCGCACCGAGGCCGGGCTGGCCGCGCTGCGGGTGCAGGCGTTCCGGCACGTGCACGACCTGTCCACGCTCGCGCAGGGCACCGAGCGCCGCGGCGCGCTGGTGTCCCGCGTGACCTCCGACGTCGACACGATCTCGCTGTTCGTGCAGTGGGGCGGGATCCAGCTCCTCGTGTCCACGCTGCAGGTGCTCGTGGCCACCGTGCTCATGGCGGTGTACTCGTGGCAGCTCACCCTGGTGGTCTGGGCGTGCTTCGTGCCGCTGTTCCTCGTGCTGCGCCGTGCGCAGGGCACGGTGAACCGCGCGTACGCGGCGGTGCGGCAGGCCGTCGGAGCGATGCTCGGCGCGATCTCCGAGGCCGTCGTGGGCGCCGAGACGGTCCGGGCCTACGGCGTGGCCGCTCGGACCGGGCGCCGGGTCGACGCCGCCGTCGAGCGGACGCGCGCCACCCAGGCCCGCGCCCAGCTCCTCGTCTCGTCGGTGTTCTCGAGCGGCGTGCTGGTCGCCAACCTGGTGCTCGCCGTCGTCGTCGTGGTCGGCACCCTGCTCGGCGTCGGCGGCGGGCTGACGGCGGGCCAGGTGGTCGCGTTCCTGTTCCTCGTGCAGCTCTTCACCGGCCCCGTGCAGCAGGCCACGGAGATCCTCAACGAGCTGCAGAACGCCGTCGCCGGCTGGCGGCGCGTGCTCGCCGTGCTCGAGACGCCCCTCGACGTCGCGGAGGCCGACGACGCCACGGCGAGCCCGCGCGGCCCGGCCGCGGTGACGCTCCGCGGGGTGCGGTTCGCCTATCCCGACGGGCCCGAGGTGCTGCACGGGGTGGACCTGGAGCTGCCCGCGCGCCGCAAGGTCGCCGTCGTCGGGCGCACGGGCTCGGGCAAGACCACCGTCGCCAAGCTGGTCGCCCGCCTCATGGACCCGACGGACGGCCAGGTGCTGCTCGACGGCGTCGACCTGCGCCGCCTCACGCTCGCCTCGTTGCGCGAGCGCGTCGTGCTCGTGCCCCAGGAGGGCTTCCTCTTCGACGGCACGGTGGCGCAGAACGTCGCCTACGGGCTGCGGCCGGACCCGCCGTCCGACCCCGCCGAGGCGAGGGCGCGCGTCACCGAGGCGGTGGACGCGCTCGGTCTCACCGACTGGGTGGCCGGCCTGCCGCAGGGCCTCGACACGCCGGTCGGGCAGCGGGGCGAGGCGCTGAGCGCGGGGGAGCGGCAGCTGGTCGCCATCGCGCGCGCCTACCTGGCGGCCCCCGACCTGCTGGTGCTGGACGAGGCCACCTCGGCCGTCGACCCCGCCGCCGAGGTGCGGATCGCGCGGGCGCTGGACTCGCTGACCTCCGGCCGGTCGACCATCACCATCGCCCACCGGCTCTCGACCGCGGAGGCCAGCGACGTCGTCGTCGTGGTCGACGACGGGCGCGTGGTCGAGGTCGGCGGGCACGCCGAGCTGGCGGCCGCCGGTGGCGTCTACGCGCGGATGCACGCGAGCTGGGTGGCGCAGACCCGCTGACGCCGCCGTGGGTGCCGAGGGCGACGATGGTGCCGACGGTGCGCGCGGGGTGCGGACGGCCGTCCCGCGGCCCCGTGGGGCGTGGGAAGATGCACGGGTGCCCGATCTGACCGATGCCACCGTGCCTGCGCTCGACCCGGCGATCGCCGAGCGGCTCAAGCGCGACGAGCACGGCCTCGTCGCTGCCGTCGTGCAGCAGCACGACACCGGCGAGGTGCTCATGCTCGGCTGGATGGACGACGAGGCCCTGCGCCGCACCCTCACCGAGGGCCGCGTGACGTTCTGGAGCCGGTCGCGCGAGGAGTACTGGCGCAAGGGCGACACGTCCGGGCACGTGCAGCTCGTCCGGTCCGTCGCGCTGGACTGCGACGGCGACGCCCTGCTCGTGCGCGTCCACCAGGTGGGCGCCGCCTGCCACACCGGCACCCGCACCTGCTTCGAGGCGGGCGGCGACCTGGGGGCCGTCGTCGGCCCTGACGCGCCGGCCGCCTGACCCCGCCACCGGCGACGCACGAACCAGCCCCGACCAGCCCCGACCAGCCCAGCCCGACGATCCCCAGGAGGACCGGTGACCACGCCCACCGTCGCGCAGCCCCACCCCGCCCCGCGCACCGCCCCCGTGGCGGGCCCGTCGGAGCAGGACCTGGCGTGGGGCGCGACGTGGCCGGGTCTCGGCACGTTCCGCGCGCTGGCCACCGACCGCCGGGTGATCCCCGTGGTCCGGCGGGTGCTGGCGGACGACGTCACGCCCGTCGGCCTGTACCGGACGCTCGCGCAGGACCGGCCGGGCACCTTCGTGCTCGAGTCGGCCGAGTCGTCGGGTGGCTGGTCGCGCTGGTCGTTCGTGGGCGTCGACTCGCGCGCCACCCTGACCGCGTCCGACGGGCGCGCCGTCTGGCACGGCGACGTCCCGGCCGGCATCCCGCGCGAGGGCGACGTCGTCGACGTGCTCGGCGCGGCGCTCGAGGCGCTGCGCACGCCGCCGATCGAGGGGCTGCCGCCGCTCACGGGCGGTCTCACGGGCGCGCTCGGCTGGGACGTGGTGCGCCACTGGGAGCCCACGCTGCCCGCGAACGCGCCCGACGAGCTCGGGGTGCCGGAGGTCGCGCTGAGCCTCGCGACGGATCTCGTGGCGGTCGACCACCACACGGGCAGCGCGTGGCTCATCGCCAACGCCATCAACGGCGACGGCACCGACGAGCGGGTCGACGAGGCGCACGCCGACGCCGTCGCCCGGCTCGACGCGATGCAGGCGCGGCTGGCCGACCCGGCCCCGGCGGTGCCCACCGTGCTGCGGCCCGCCGACGAGGTGGCCGAGCCGGCCCTCGAGTTCCGGTCCAGCCGGGACGAGTTCGAGGCCGCGGTGCGGGCGGGCCAGGAGGCGATCCGCGACGGGGAGGTGTTCCAGGTGGTGCTGTCCCAGCGCCTCGGCCTGGACTGCCCGGCCGCGCCGCTGGACGTGTACCGCGCGCTGCGCACCATCAACCCCAGCCCGTACATGTACTACTTCCGGCTCACCGGCCCCGACGGGCGCGACTTCTCCGTCGTCGGCTCCAGCCCGGAGACGCTGGTGAAGGTGACCGACGGTCACGTGACCACGTACCCGATCGCCGGGTCGCGCCCGCGCGGGGCGACCGTCGAGGAGGACGTGGCCCTCGGCGAGGAGCTGCTCGCCGACCCCAAGGAGCGCGCCGAGCACCTCATGCTCGTCGACCTGTCGCGCAACGACCTCGTCAAGGTCTGCGAGCCGACGTCGGTCGAGGTGGTCGAGTTCATGGCCACGCGCCGGTTCAGCCACATCATGCACCTGTGCTCCACCGTCGTCGGCCGCCTGCGTGCGGGGGCGACGGCGCTCGACACGCTGCGCGCGACGTTCCCCGCCGGCACCCTCTCGGGGGCGCCGAAGCCGCGGGCCATCGCCCTGATCGACGAGCTGGAGCCCGCGTCCCGCGGGATCTACGGGGGCACCGTCGGCTACTTCGACTTCGGCGGCAACATGGACATGGCCATCGCGATCCGCACCGCGTGCATCCGCGACGGCCGGGCGTGGGTGCAGGCCGGCGGCGGCATCGTCGCCGACTCCGTGCCCGCGCTCGAGTACGAGGAGTCGCGCAACAAGGCGGCCGCCGCGGTGCGCGCGGTGCAGCTCGCCGCGCGGTTCCGGGGGCTCTGAGCGCGGCACGACCGGCACGACGGGCACGACGAGCAGCACGGACCGGCAGGACGGACAGGCAGGACGGACAGGAAGACATGGACGACGCAGCACGGACCACGCACGACGGCGACGCCGCGACGACGCCGGGCCGTGGGCCGTTGCGCGCGAGGTCGCGGGCGGTGTGGTCGGTGGTGGCGGTCGGCGGGCTCACGCTCGCGACGGCCTCGCCGACCTGGGTGAGCACGACGGTGTCGACGGCCCTCGAGCCCACGGTCGACGTCGCGGTCACGGGCACGACGGCGGCGCCGGCGGTCGGCGCCGCCGCGCTCGTGGTGGT
>NZ_JBHVBO010000018.1:0-45286 GCF_042668085.1 Isoptericola sp. NPDC057391
TCGTCGAGGACGCCGGGCCGCGGGTGGTGCTCAGTCGCGCGCGGGGCGGCTCCCGAAGTCCGGGATCGGCAGGCGCTCGCCGCCCGCCAGCGCGGAGGCGTGCGCCACGATGCCCGGCGCCGTGAACCGCGCGGACAGCCAGGCGTCCACCGGCGCGTGCTCGCCGGTCACCACGGCGCGCACGAAGTCGTCCGCGAGGAAGTGGTGGGAGCCCTCGTGGCCGTTCGGCGCGTCGGCGTAGGCGGCGGGCAGCCGCGTCCGGTCGTGGACGGGCGCGGAGCCGGACGTGAACGCCTCGCGCAGCGCCGGGTCGACGTCGGCGAGGTCGGCCTCGTCGCCCGCGCCGCGGACCGGGACGAAGTCCGCGGAGACGTCCGTCGACGTCTCCTTGTCGTTCCACACGCTCTGGTGGGCGAGCTGCTCGAAGCTGGCCTCCGTGCCGAAGAAGCGGAACCGCGACTCGCGGATGTGCGACGGGTAGCCCACCCGGCGCATCTCGTTCGTGCGCATCGCGCCGCCGTCGGCCAGCTCGAACAGCGCCGTGGCGTTGGAGAAGCTGTTGCCGAACTGGCTGACCTCGCGGTCGAAGACGCCGTCGCCGCGCCGGTCCTCGACGCCGATGCAGCTCACGCTGACGGCGCGGGTGGGCAGCGCGCCGAGCACGCCGCCGATGGCGTGCGTCGGGTAGAGCATGGGCGGGTAGCTCGCGGTCGCCTTCCAGTTCTCGCCGCCGCTGTACTGGTACGCGGCGTAGAAGCCGAGGTCCATGTCGTGCACGTAGTCGCCCTCGGCGTAGAAGACCTGGCCGAGCGCGCCCTCGCGGACCTTCTCGCGGATGAACACCGTGGCCGGGTTGTAGTAGCTCGTCTCGCCCATCATGTAGGTGAGGCCGGTGCGCCGGACGGCGTCGATGATCGCCTCGATGTCGGTGAGCTCGGTGGCCATCGGCACCGCCGAGTACACGTGCTTGCCCGCCTCGAGCGCCGCCAGGACGAGCGGCGCGTGCGTCCACCGCTGGGTGAAGATCGCGACGGCGTCGACGTCCGAGTCGAGCATCTCCTCGAAGCTGTCGACGACGGTGGCGCGGTCGTAGCGGTTCGCCAGCGCCTTGGCGCGCTCGGGGACCAGGTCGGTGATCGTGAGCCGGTCGACGTTCGGGTGCAGGTCCCAGAGCGTCGCGAAGCTGCGCGAGAACTGGCCCGCGCCGACGATGCCGACGCTGATCGAGCCGGCGTCCGCCGCGAGCGGGGCCGTGGGGTCGAGAGGCAGTGCGGACAACGGTTCCTCCTGGGTGACGGGGTCGGGACAGGGGCTGGGACAGTGGGTGGTCAGGCCGGGTCGGTGCGGTCGGTGGGCGGATCGACGAGCATCCACTGGCAGGCGACGACGGCCGCGCCGCGGGCCCACTCGTCGAAGCCGGAGTCGAACGCCACGACCGTCGGCCGGGCGGCGTTGGGGTCGAGGCGCTCGGTGAGCGCGGCGTCGAGCGCCGGGCGGGCGTGCGCGAGCATGCCGAGGCCGTCGCCGGCCAGGATCACGGCGGGCAGGCCGAGCGTGTTCGCGAGCTGGGCGATCAGCACCCCCAGGGCGTGGCCGGCGTCGGCGAAGACGCGCAGCGCGACCGGGTCGCCGTCGTCCGCGAGCGCGAGCGCGGCCTCCAGGTCCAGGTCGGTCCGCCCGCGCGGCACCCCGATGCCGTGGGTGATGGCGGCCGTGGTGAGGAAGGCCGAGGCGCAGCCCCGGTGCCCCCGCTCGCACGCCGGGCCCGAGTCCGCGACCCGCATGTGCCCGATCCGGCCGACCTTGCCCGTCGGTCCGGCGAGCACCCGGTCCTCGATGACGACGCCGAGCCCGACGCCGACGCCGACGGTCAGGACGGCGAGGTCGCTCATGCCGCGGCCGGGGCCGGACCACTGCACCCCGGCGGTGAGTGCCCGGGCGTCCTCGCTGAGGACGGTGGGGATGCCGGTGGCCCGCTGCAGGATCCCCGCGAGCGGCACCTGGTCCCAGCCGAGGAACGGGTTGTGGCGCACGGTGTCGTCGAACCGCGACATCTGGCCCGCCAGGCCGACGCCGAGCGCCTGGATCTCGCCCGGCTCCCGGAGTTCGTTCACCAGTTCAAGGATCTGCCCGACGACGGTGTCCTGCTCGACGTCCGCGAGGTCGCGGTGGCCGGAGGCCTCGACGAGGCCGGCGGCGTCCGTGCGGACCGCGAACACCTCGTCCGACGTGACCTTGACCCCGATGAACCGGTGGCGCGCGGCCTGCAGGACCAGCGGGACGCCCGGGCGCCCGCGGCTCTCCCCCGGCGACGCCGAGTCCTCGGTGATCAGGCCGGCGGCGAGCAGTGGCTGCGTGGTCTTGGTGATGCTCGCGGGCGAGCGCTCCAGGCGCCGCGCGAGCTCGGCCCGGGACAGCGGCCCGGCCAGCAGCAGGGCGCGCACGACCGCTCGGGCGGAGGGCTCCAGGGAGCCGAGGCGGGGGACGTCTGCGCGGCGCTGCACACCCCGAGCGTGGCGCGCTTTCCTTCACCGTGTCAATGAAATCCGGAAAACTCCTGCGCGACCGGGGCGGGGAGCCTGCCTTTCGACGTCGGTCGAAACCCTCGTGGGCTGCCGTCGCCCCGGCGACGCTGGTCGACGTCAGCCACCGACCACCCCGAAGGAGCCGTCATGGCCGCCGTCGTCCCCGCCGACACCATCCGCATCCCGGGCTCGCGCACGCTGCGCTTCGAGGGCCGCCACCACGGCTCCGGCGTGTCGTTCTTCCTCGTCACGAACGACCCGGGTCAGGGCCCCGACCTGCACCGCCACCCCTACACCGAGACGTGGTCGGTGCTGGA
This sequence comes from Isoptericola sp. NPDC057391, assembly GCF_042668085.1. NCBI lineage: Bacteria > Bacillati > Actinomycetota > Actinomycetes > Micrococcales > Promicromonosporaceae > Isoptericola > Isoptericola sp. NPDC057391. Next base: position 2,843 of record NZ_JBHVBO010000018.1, read on the forward strand.
GGGCGAGGCCACGATCCGCGTCGGCGACGAGTCCGTCGTCGCCCGCGCGGGCGACACCGCCGTCGTGGGACCCGACGTCTGGCACGGCTTCACCAACACCGGCACCGGCGTCCTGCGCATGATGTGCATCCACGCCTCCGCCATGATGATCCAGGAGAACAAGAGCGAGGAGCACCGCTGATGTCGTTCCAGGCCTATCTCGACACCGTCGAGACGAAGACCGGGCTCACGCCACGCCAGATCGTCGCCGCCGCCGCCGAGCAGGGCTTCGGCCCCGAGAGCAGGACCACGCCCGTCGTCGCCTGGCTCAAGGAGACGTACGGGATCGGCCACGGGCACGCCCAGGCGGTGGCGCACGTGATCGTCAAGGGCGACCGGATCAGCACCAAGCACGTCGGCACGACGGGCACGCACCGCGACGCCGGCGACCGGCTCTGGCTCGACGGGAAGGACTCCCGGCCCGCGGACTGGTGAGGGGCGGGCCGGGCAGGTCAGTCGCCCGGCCACTCCCCCGTCCACCGCTCGAACGCCCGGGCGCCGCCGCGGTCGATGGCCGCCTTCACGACGGCGAAGATCGCGCCCTGCAGCAGCGACGCGAGCAGGATCTCCCGCATCCGGTACTCGGACTGCAGGGGGGTGGGCGCGTCGTCCGGGTGCCCGGGCGCGACCCGCTTGTAGACCTGCTTGAAGACCTGCCCCGCCACGATGCCACCGACGATCGAGCTGACGATCCCCACCGGCCGGTACAGGATCTTCGCGGCCTTGCCGCCCGACCGCTCGGTCCGGGCCACGTCGTTGTCCTCGCTCATGCCCCGACGCTAGGCCGGGCCCGGGTGTCCCGCACGGGCGCCGCCGGTCCGTTCGTTACAGTGCCGAGGTCGGCCCAGTCCCGGCCACCGCACCGCTCGAAGGAGGACGCATGATCCGCACCGTGCGCCCCCTGCTCACGGGCCGTCGCGGGCGCCTCGGCGGGGTGCTGATCGTGCTCGCGCTCGTGGTGGGCGTCGTCCTCATGCACGCCATGAGCGGCTCCGCGACGACGCATGCCGACCACCACGCCCCCGTCGCCGTGGTGGCGCACGACGCCCCCGACGCCCAGGGGGCCGGCGCGCCCGCCGGCTGCGGCGACAGCGGCTGCGGTGGCCACGAGATGGTCACGGCGATGTGCCTCATGATCCTGGCGGTGCTGCTCGCGCTCGCCGGGCCGGGCGCGCGCGCCCTGCTGCGGGCCGAGGGGCCGCGCGCCGTGGCGTGGCTCCCGCTCCCGGCCGCCTCCCGCCCGGCGGCCGGCCCCGACCTGCACGCTCTCGGGATCTCTCGGACGTAGGACCGCCCGGGCCCGTCCCCGACCGGGGACGCCGGCCCGCCGCTGATCCCACCGAGAACCTCGAGAACGGCCCCCTCATGACGCACACCTTCTTCGCGCGCGCCCGCGTGCCCGCGCTCGCCATCGCCGTCGGCCTGACGCTCGCCGCGTGCGGCGCGGACGACGGCGGCGGCCACAACGACCACGGGACGGCGGGCACGGGCGGCACCCCGACGTCGTCCGCGGCCCCGTCCGGCCCCGCCGCCGACGCCGGGTTCAACGCCGCCGACGTGATGTTCGCGCAGATGATGCTCCCCCACCACGAGCAGGCGATCGAGATGTCGGACGCCCTGCTCGCCAAGGACGGCATCAGCCCTGAGCTCGTCGACCTGGCGGAGCAGGTCAAGGCCGCGCAGGGTCCCGAGATCGAGACCCTCACCGGCTGGCTCGACGACTGGGGCGCCGACCCGGAGGCCGGCGACGACATGGGCCACGGGATGGCGGGCATGCTGTCGACCGAGGACCTCCAGGCCCTCGCGGACGCGACCGGGGCCGACGCCGAGCGGCTGTTCCTCGGGCAGATGGTCGCCCACCACGAGGGTGCGGTCGAGATGGCGCAGGCCGAGGTGTCCGGCGGCCGGCACGCCGGCGCCGTCGAGATGGCGCGGTCCGTCGTCGACAGCCAGACGGCCGAGATCCGGCAGATGCGGGACCTCCTGGCGTCCCGGTGACGCCCCGGTGACCCGGGCCAGGGCGGCCCGGGTCACCGCGCGCCGACCAGCTCGTGATCGTTTCGTGACATTCCACCCGCCGGTGCGATAGGTTCTGCCGGGCCGGTGGTTCAGGCAGCAGGAGAGGTCGCATGACAACCCACGTTCACAGGAGCACCGCGCGCCGCGGCGCACCCGCTCCGTCCGACGCCTCGGCGCAGGTCGCGCGATGACGCAGACGCAGCCCGCACCGGCCCCTGCCACCCGCACCTACCCGAGTCGGCGCGACCCCGGCCGCGGCGGGCGCAGCCGTCCCGTCGACGCCCGCAGCCACGTCCCGGAGCCCACCCGCGACGTCGTGCCGCCCCGCGCGTCGGCACCCGCCGTACCCGCCGCCGCGCCCGTGGCTCCCGTGCACGTCCACGCGCCCGCCACCGCCACGCCCGCCGTCGTGCACGCGCACGTGTTCGCCCCCGTCCGCCCGGCCGCGGGCCCCGCGGCCCTCCGCACCGAGACCTCCCGCACCGCGTCGACCCGCACGGAGCGCCGACCCGCACGGAAGTCGGCGCGCAAGCGTGTCCCCGGCCGCCTGGCGGGCCTGGGCGTCGGGCTGACCGTCGCCGTCGCCACCACCACGACGCTCACCGGCATCGCGCCGCAGGCCGCGGCCCCGGAGCCTGACGACCAGCCCACGACCGGCTCGCTCGAGGCCATCACCGCCGCTGCGGCCGCCGCCGTGGACGACCGCGCCGGCGGCGCCTCGCGCAGCGGGGCCCGGGCGGGGGTCGCGCAGGCCTCGGCCGTGAAGCAGACGTCGGGCGGCGCGACCGTCACGGTGTCGGACAAGGCGAAGATGTCGGTCGAGAAGCTCGACCGGGGCGAGATCGAGGCCCCGCCGCCCGTGCTGCCCGGGTGCGAGGGCGTGGCCGCCGGCACCGGCTCCAACGGGCAGATCCCCTCCAGCGAGCTGTGCACGCTGTGGGACGGGCGCACGCAGGTCCGCGCCGACGCGGCCGTCAAGCTCGCCGAGCTCAACGAGGCGTACAAGGCCGCGTGGGGCGAGTCGATGTGCATCACGGACGGCTTCCGCAGCTACGCGCAGCAGGTCGCGACCAAGGCGGCCAAGGGGTACCTCGCGGCCGTGCCCGGCACGTCGAACCATGGCTGGGGCCTGGCGGTCGACATCTGCCCCGAGACGTACTCCGGCTCCCGGTGGGACTGGCTCGCCGCGAACGCCCCGGCCTACGGCTGGGACAACCCCGACTGGGCCCGCCCCGGCGGGTCCAAGTACGAGCCGTGGCACTGGGAGTTCACCGCGGGCGTCACCCAGATGGGCGGCTACTGACCGGGCCGGCGAGCCGGCGCACCGCGTCGAGCACGTCCACCCCGTCGGGCGGCTCGGTGTCGAGGGCGCGGTGGATGCTCATGCCCTCCACGAACGCGTCGAGCACGCGGCAGGTCGCCGGGTCGAAGTGGCGGCCCAGCGCCGCACGGCTGCGGCGCATCCAGTCGTTCGTGAGGTCGCGGAACGCGGGGTCGCGCGCGGCGAGCGTGTAGAGCTCGTGCGACAGCACGAGGTCGCGCTGGGTGGCGAAGACGTCGAGGGTGATGAGCCGGACGACGGCACGGAGCGCGGCGTCGCGGTCCGGCGCCTCGGCCATGCGCCGGTCGAACTGCGCGGACGCCTGGCGGGTGAAGCGCCCGAACGCCTCACGCAACAGCTTGTCCCGCCCCGCGAAGTGGTACGTCATCGAGCCCAGCGGCACGTCCGCGGCCGCGGCCACGCGCCGGTGCGTCGTGCCCGCCACACCGTGGGCGGCGACGACGTCGAGGCAGGCGTCGATGATGCGGTCGCGGCGCTCGGGGTCGTAGCGGCGCGGTCGGGGGCCGTCGGTCATGCCCCCATGATGGCGTCCGGTCCGTAGAGCGCCCGCGCGTTCCCGGCGAGGACGGCCCGCACATCGGGCCCGGACAGCCGCGAGGTGCGGACGTAGTCGAATGCCCGCACGTACTTCGCGCCCTGGAAGTAGGGGTGGTCCGACCCGGCGAGTAGGCGGTCCGCTCCCAGCGTCTCGGCCGCCAGGGCCAGCGACGGCTCGTGGAAGTTGGCGGCGTCGAACCACATGCGCCGCAGGGCGCCGAGCGGCGACGAGGGGAACGCACCCCAGTCCTCGTAGTTGTCCTCGAGCCGCCTGGCCAGGAACGGCAGGTCGCCGGCCAGGTGCGCCACGTGCAGGCGCACGCGCGGGAACCTGCCCGGCACGTCGACCTTGAGCAGGTGCAGGACCGCGATCGCGTCCTCCACCGGCGCACCGTTGACCCAGGTCAGGCCGTGGCCGGTGATGAGGTCGGAACGCGCGCCCGACCCCGTGGCGTGCAGGTTCACCACGGCGCCCCGCTCGTCGAGTGCCGCCCAGACCGGGTCGAACCGTGGGTCGGCCGGCGAGAGCCCGCCCGGCAGCACCGTCGGCAGCGAGAAGCCGACGAAGCCGGACGCGTCGGCGACCCGCGGGATCTCGTCGAGCGCCGCCTCGACGTGCGGCAGCGGCAGCGCCGCGTAGGCGAGGAACCGGCCGGGGTGGGCGGCCACCAGGCGCGCGTACTCGTCGTTGATCCACCGCGCCGCGTCGAGCGAAGGCCCCCGCTCCGGGCCGGCCGGGGCCTGCGGCGTCACGGCGAGCACCTGCAACGCTACGTCGGCGGCGTCCATCCCGCGCAGCCGCTCGGACAGGTCAGCGGCGGTGGAGTCCGCCCGCAGGCCCCGGGCGATCGCGGTCGTGGCCGGGTCCACGCCGATCCGCTCCAGCCGGTCCAGGTAGGCGGCCGGGTAGACGTGGGCGTGCGTGTCGATCGCGGGGCCGAGGGGGCTCGAGGTCGAGGGCGTCACGACACCTCCGGGTGTTCGTCGGGGTCACCCGCGACGCTCCCACCGGACGACGTGCCGCGCACGCGGAGCGGTCCGGACGTCGTTCCCGCCGCCACCGTGGCAGCATCGAGGCGTGCCGCACCCCGAGGATGCCCCGCTCGCGCCCCTGTGGCTGCGCCAGGCCGCGCAGCACGCGTCGTCGGCTGGGTCGCGCTGGCCCTGCTGACGGTGGCGTCGGCCGTGGTCACCTACGCCGTCGTCGTCCTCCTCGGCCACTGACCCGGCGCCGCGCGGGCCCGCGGCCCGGGCGGCGTCAGACGGCGGCGAGCGCCCGGTCGAGGTCGTCGACCTGGACGCGCGTCCCCTCGAGGCCGACCGAGAGGCGGACGAGACCGGGCGGCACGCCGTCCGCCGCGAGCCGTTCGGCGTTGTCCGCCCGCACCGGCGAGCTGACGAGGCTCTCGTAGCCGCCCCAGCTCACCCCGATCCGGAAGACGCGCAGGGCGTCGACGAACCGGGACACGGCCGCGAAGGAGGCGTCACGCAGCTCGAGGCTCAGCAGCCCGGAGAAGCCGGAGAGCTGGCTGCGCACGAGGTCGTGGTCCGGGCCGAGGGTCGCGTACGGGTGGTGCACCGCAGCGACCGCGGGGTGGGCCAGCAGGTGGTCGACCACCCGGAGCGCGTTCTCCTGGTGCTGCTCCATCCGCACCGGCAGGGTGCGCAGACCGCGCAGCACGAGCGACGCCTCCATCGCGGACATCACGGCGCCGAAGAGCTGGTGCCCGCGGTAGAAGACCTCGCGCACCAGCTCGGCCGACCCGACCACGGCGCCGCCGACGACGTCGCTGTGCCCGCCCACGTACTTGGTGAGCGAGTGGATGACGAGGTCGACCCCCAGCTCCAGCGGCTTCTGGAAGAGCGGCGTGGCCCACGTGTTGTCGATCGCGGTGAGGATGCCGCGGCGCCGGGCGACGGCGGTCAGCGAGCGCAGGTCGACGAGCCGCATGAGCATCGTGCCCGGGCTCTCCACGTAGACCAGCGCGGTGTTCTCGCGCAGGTGGCTCGCGACGTCGGCACCGGGCTCGGTCACGACCGAGTGCTCCACGCCGAGACGCCCCAGGTGCCGCGCCAGCTCGAGGGTGGGCCCGTAGACGTTGTTCACGAAGAGCACGTGGTCGCCGCTGCGCAGCAGGCCGCCGAGGACGGCCGCGATCGCACCCATCCCCGAGGCGAAGCACTTGGCCGCCTCGCCGCGCTCCAGGAGGGCGAGCTGCCGCTCGAGGAACGCGACCGTCGGGTTCGTGCCGCGGCTGTAGACGAAGTTCTCGTGCTCGGCCGCCTGCTGCCGCGCGAACTCCGCGAACGTGGGCTTGGTGAACAGGCTCGTCTGGAACACGGGAGGCGCGACCGCCCCCGGCTCGTGGCCGGGCCCGGACCACGCCGCGGCGCAGATCTCCCGGTCGACGTCGGCGACCGTCATCGCTCCCCCGTCACGGCACGGCGGATCCGCTCGATCGGGACCTTCGGCTCGCGGCCGGCGGTGAGCAGGCCGTTGGTCTCCTGCATCGTGTCGGTGAGCTGCGTCCAGCATGATCCGGCGAGGAAGCGGCTCGCGCGGACGGCGTCGTAGAGCGCGGTGATCCGCGCGACCCAGTCGTCGCCGTCCTGGGCGGCGGTGTAGCCCCAGCCGTCGGCGCGCCCGGCGCCGGGCTGATAGTTCACCCCGCCGAACTCCGTGAGCATCACCGGCTGGCCGGAGTCGGCCCAGCCCCCGACGAGCTGCCGGCGCCCGGAGGGCGCGATGCCGCCGACCACCCGCTCGCGCGCGGCGGCGTCGGCGTACCGGCGGGCGAGCACGGCGCCGTCGCCGGCGTAGTCGTGCACCGTGATGATGTCGGTGTTCTGCTGCTCCCAGCCGTCGTTGGAGATCACGGGACGCGACGGGTCGAGCGCGCGCGTGAGGTCGGTGAGCGCGCGCGAGTACGCCTGCTGGGCCGGGTCGTCGGCGACGTGCTGGATCCCCCACGACTCGTTGAACGGCACCCACGTGACGATCGACGGGTGCGAGACGTCGCGGTCGACGGCCTCCATCCACTCGCGCGTCAGCCGCTGCACCGCGGTCGCGGAGAACTCGTAGGCGCCGGGGGTCTCGCCCCACACGAGGATGCCGAGCCGGTCCGCCCAGTACAGGAAGCGCGGGTCCTCGATCTTCTGGTGGACGCGGCAGGCGTTGAAGCCGAGCTCCTTGACCAGCTCGGCCTCCCGACGCAGTGCGTCGGCGGACGGGGCGGCGAGGTGGCTGTCGGGCCAGTAGCCCTGGTTGAGCACGGACCGCACGTCGTACGGGTACCCGTTGAGCAGGAAGCAGCCGTCGCCGAGGCCCACGCTCCGCACGCCGAGGTAGGACGAGACGGCGTCGAGCACCGCGCCGTCCGCGTCGAGCACGGACACGACGGCGTCGACCAGCCGTGGCTGCTCCGGCGACCAGGTCAGCTCGTCCTCGGCCTGGCCGTTGCGCTGCCGGGCGACCGGCACCGTGAGGTCCACCACGGGCGTGCTGCGTACGGCGGTGACCTCGACGGTGCCCAGGTCCTCGTCGCGCTCGTCGAACCGGAGGGCGACGCGGACGCGCGACCCGGGCGCCAGCGGGCCGCGGAACCGCACCGTCAGGTCGACGGCGGCCGGGCCGGCGGGGAGCCAGCGCAGGTGCTCGACGCTGGTGGCGGGGACGGCCTCGAGCCACACGGTCTGCCAGATGCCGGTGGTCCGCCGGTACCAGATCGCGTGCGCGTCCTCGTGCCAGTCCTGCTTGCCGCGCGGCTGGGTGAGGTCGTGCGGGTCGTCCTCGGCGCGCACCACGAGCAGGTGCTCGGCGTCGTCGCCCACGTGGGCCGTGAGGTCGACGGTGAAGGGCGTGTGGCCCCCCTCGTGCTCGCCGACGAGCGCGCCGTCGACCCAGACCGTGGCGCGGTAGTCGACGGCGCCGAGGTGCAGCAGCACCCGCGGCGCGGCCGCGGACCGCCCGGCCGCCTCGAGGTCGGCCTGCCGGATCGTCCGCGCGTACCAGACCACGGGGTGGAAGCCGGGCTCGGCGACGCCCGACGCCGCCGACTCCGGGGGGAACGGCACGGTGATGTCGCGGCTCTCGCCCAGCCCCGCGGCCCAGCCCGCGGCGAGACCCGCGTCCGCGTCGTCGTGGCGGAACTCCCACGTGCCGTCGAGGGTGGCCCACGCGGAGCGCATCAGCTGCGGCCGCGGGTACGTGCCGTCCTGTCGGGAGGCGAGGGGAAGGTGGTCGAGCGCGGTGCCGGCGTCGACGGCGGCGGAAGTCGTGGTCACGGCGCGACTATACAGCGCTGTAAACGCGGGAGGCCACGGGCGCTACGGTGATCCCCGTGAAGAGAGTGACGCTCCAGGACGTCGCGACGCACGCGGGCGTGTCGATGAAGACCGTGTCCAACGTCGTGCGCGACTACCAGCACGTCAGCCCCGCGATGCGCGAGCGGGTCCGCGCCGCGATCGACGAGCTCGGCTACCGGCCCGACGTCCGCGGTCGCAGCCTCGCCACCGGCCGTTCCAGCATGCTGGCCCTCGCCTTCCCCGACCTGCGGTGGCCCTACTTCGCCGAGCTCGCGCACCTCTTCGCCCGCGTCTGCGCCCAGCGCGGGTACCGGCTGCTCCTCGAGGAGACCGGGGGCACGCGCGAGGGCGAGCTGGCGGTGCTGCGCGACCGGGACGCCGGCATCGTCGACGGCATCGTCCTGCACCCCCAGGCGCTCTCCGTCAACGAGCTGGCCGAGCACGGCCAGGACACGCCGATGGTCCTGCTCGGGGAGGCGCCGCAGGCCCCCGGCGTGGACCAGGTGACCATCGACAACGTGGCGGCGGCCGGCGAGGCGGTGGCGCACCTGGTCCGCTCCGGCCGCCGCCGCGTCGGGTTCCTCGGCCACGAGACCGGCGAGCTGTCGCACACGTCCCGGCTGCGCATCGAGGGCTACCGTCGCGGGCTCGAGCAGGCCGGGCTCACGGTCGACGAGGGACTCCTCGTGCCCCGGCCCGCAGGCGACGCGCTCGGCGCCGAGGAGGGACTCGGCGCAGCCCTCGACCGGGGCCTGCGGGTGGACGCGCTGCTGTGCCGCGACGACCACGCCGCCATCGGGGCGCTGCGCGCGCTGCACCTGCGCGGCCTCGACGTCCCCGGCGACGTCGCCATCGTCGGCTGGGACGCCACGGTCCTCACCGCGAGCACCACCCCGAGCATCACGAGCATCGCCCCGGACACGACGGCGCTCGCCGCGCGGACGCTCGACCTCCTGCTCGAGCGGGTCGACGGCACCGACGCGCCCGGCCGGCTCGTCACCGTCGGGCACAGCCTCCTCGTCCGGGAGAGCGCGCCGGACGCGGGCACCGCACCCGGCCCTCGCTGAGTCGTACCCCTCGGCGAGGGCCGGGCAGTCCTGTCACGCGGGGTCGTCCACCACCGTCGCGAGAAGCTCGACGACCGCGCCGCGGACGTCGTCCTGCAGGCCCACGGTGTCGAGCTCCGCGACCCGGTCGACGGTCGCCCGGCCGCTGGTCACGACCTCCCAGGCCGCGAGCTTCTCCGGGTTGCCCGTCTGGGCGCGCTCCAGCACGGCGCGCACGGCCTCGGTCGGGTCGACGCCCACGCGCAGCGGCGCCCCGACGCGCACGACGGCGCCCGCGGCGGACGGCGCCGTGAACGACACGCTCCAGCGGCCGTCCTCGCCGGTCACGGGCACGGGCCGGCCGTCCACCGTCACCTCGGCGTCGGGCCGCCGCGCGAGGAAGGTGACCGTCCATTCCCGGTCGGTCGGCACGACGTCGGCCCTCCCCTGGACGGCGGCGACGCGCAGCTCGCGCACGTCGCGGTCCCAGACGATGGGCGTCGTCGCCGCGGGACCGTCGTCCGGGGCCCCGGCCGGGAGGTCCCGGTCGTCCTCGCCGTCCTCCGCGAGGTCGAGCCGCCCGGCGGCCCCCGGCGCGACGAGCACCTCGAGCGCGACGGGGTTGCGCGTGGCGTCCCGCTCGTCCGGCCCGGCGAGCGGCAGGATGCCGCCGTCGCGCAGCAGCACCGGCACGGACTCGAGCGGCCGGTGCAGCTCGACGTGCCGGTCCCCCCGGTACACCGCGCCGGTGAAGACGTCGGTCCAGCGGCCCTCCGGCAGCCACGCACGGGTGCCGCTCAGCAGCGAGACCCGGCTGCGCGGCGTCACGACCGGCGCCACCAGCACCTCGCTGCCGAAGGCGAACTGGTTCGGCACGGAGTACGCCTCGCGCCGGTACGGCTCGAGGTGGTACATCGGCCGGACCAGCGGCGTCCCCGCGGCTGCCCGGTGGTTCATCGTGTGCAGGTACGGCACCAGGCGGTGGCGCAGGCGCAGCGCCTCCCCCATCGCCTGCCGGTGCTCGGCCGGGAAGAGCCAGGGCTCCTTGCGGATGAACGGGTTGTTCGCCGAATGCAGCCGCATGATCGGGGAGAGCACGCCGAGCTGCACCCAGCGCGTGGCGAGCTCGTCGTCCCGCACGCCGCGGGTGTGGCCGCCCACGTCGTGGCTCCACCAGCAGTACCCGATGTTCGCGGCGGTGGCGGTGAACTCGGGCTGGAACGCGAGCGACTCCCACGACACGACCGTGTCGCCGGAGAACCCGACCGCGTACCGGTGGCTGCCCGGCCCCGCGTACCGCGAGAACGTCATGCCCGGCCCGCCGTGCCGTGCGGCGTCGAGATGGTGGAAGTGGTTGAGCAGCCACAGGGGGTCGACGCCCCGCAGGCCCGACGTCCGCCCCTGCTGCCAGTCGATCCACCAGAAGTCCACGCCCTGCTCCTCGAGCGGGTGGTGCAGCAGCTCGAAGTAGGCGCGCAGGAACGCCGGGTCGGTGAGGTCGAACGGCACCGGCGCCTCGGAGGCCGGGTCGATCCCCACGGCCGCGGCCACCGCCGGGTACGCGTCCTCGAAGGCGCGCACGCCGTCGGCGGGGTGCAGGTTGAGCGTCGTGCGCATGCCCCGCTCGTGGAGCGCCCCGAGGAACGCCGCCGGGTCGGGGAACAGCGTCGGCTCCCACGAGTAGCCGGTCCAGCCGTTCCCGTGCTCCGGCGGCACCGTGCCCACGCGGTGCCAGTCCATGTCGATGACGGCCACGGAGAACGGCACACCCTCGTCGTCGAACCGGTCCATCAGCTCGAGGTACGACTCGGCGGAGTACGGGTGGTACCGGCTCCACCAGTTCCCCAGCGCCCAGCGCGGCAGTCGCGTCGGAGCGCCGGAGACGGCGTAGAGCTCGCGGACCGCGCGGGCGTAGTCGCGGCCGTGCGCGAAGACGTACAGGTCGCGCCGGCCGGCGGCACGGCCGCCCACCCAGCCGTCGTCGGTGAACAGGAACGACTCGGTGTCGTCGACCACGCCGATGCCGTCGGGGGACACGACGCCGGGGTCGAGGGGGATGCGGCCGTCCGCGTCGTCGAGCGTCCGTGCGGTCCCGCCCAGGTCGTGCGTGGGCTCGCCGTAGCGCCAGCGCCCGGAGTCCGTGCCGCGCAGCTCCACGACCAGCCCGTGCGCCGACGGCTCTCGCCCGTCGTAGCGCAGCCACGCGCGCGCCGTCGTGATCTCGACGCCGTCGCCCCAGGGCTGCGTGTCGAACTCGGCCTCGCCGAGGTCGCGACGGACCGCGAACGTGGACGCCCGGTCCTCGAAGCCCCCGTCCGGCGACCACTCGACGCGGAAGAGGCAGTCGGTCAGGACGGTGATGCGCCAGCCGTCGCCCCGCACCTCCTGCCCCGGGCGGGACCGGGGAGCCGCGCCGGGGAGCGGTCGGACGACGGGCAGCGCGGACGTCGTGCCGACGGTGCCGGTCCCTGCGTCGGTCGCTGTGTCGGTCGCCAGGTCGGTCGCGGTGTCTGTCACGGGAGCTCCTCGGTGGTGCGTGCGGGTCAGTCGGTGGTGCGACGCTCAGCTCTTCACGGCGCCCTGGGTGATGCCGCTGATGACCCACCGCTGGGCGAACAGGTACACGACGATCGTGGGCGCCATCGCCATGAGGTACGACGCGAACGCCACGTTGTAGTTGGTGCCGAACTGGCTCTGGAAGATGTTCTGCACGACGGGCAGGACCTGGAGCGTCGGGTCGGACACGATCATCGACGGCAGCATGAAGTCGTTCCACGACGCGAGGAAGGCGAAGATGCCCACCGTCGCGATCATCGGGCCCAGCAGCGGCAGGACGATGCGCCAGAAGACCTGCCACGTCGTCGCGCCGTCGATGCGGGCGCTCTCCTCGAGCTCGACCGGGATGGACCGCAGGTACGCCGAGAACAGCAGCACGCTGAACGCGAGCTGGAACATGGCGTGCAGGATGGCGACGCCCAGGGGGTTGTCGAGGCCCGTCAGCGCGGTGAGCTTGATCTCCGTCAGCGCGATCACGGGGAACGGCAGGAACATCGAGGCGAGCAGGTACACGAACGACCAGCGGAAGAACCGGTGCGACCAGTAGCGCACGATCGCGTACGAGGCGAGCGAGCTGAGCAGCAGGGTCAGGGCGACGGTGAGCGCCGCGACGCCGACCGAGATCCCGAACGACACCGGGAAGCGGGTCAGCTCCCAGGCCTCGGCGAAGCTGGCCGGGTTGAACGGCGCGGGCAGCGCGAAGGCGTTGCCGTCCACGGACTGCTCGCTCGTCTTGAACGCCATCGTGACGGTGACGTAGAGCGGGGCGAGCACGGTCAAGGAGCACACGGCGAGCGCGAGCGTGAGCGGCCAGCTCGTGCGGGAGGCGCGGGGCGGCCGGCGTCGGCCGAGGCCGGGAGCGAGGGCGGTCACAGGCGGATGGTCCTTCCACGGGAGACGACGAGCTGCAGCACCGAGATGAGCACCGTGATCACGAAGAAGACCGTCGCGTTGGCCATCTGGTAGGCGTAGTCGCCGCCCGTGAAGCCGCCGAAGATCGTCATCGCGACGCTGCTCGTCGCGTTGCCCGGCCCGCCGCCGGTGAGGCCGACGATGACGTCGTAGACGCCGAGGTATCCCTTGATCCCCAGGATCGTGTTGATGAGCACGAAGCCGGCGATGAGCGGGAGCGTGATCGAGCGGAACTGCCGCCAGGGCCCGGCGCCGTCGAGCGAGCTCGCCTCGTAGAGGTCACCGGGGATCGAGGTGAGCCCGGCCGTGTACACGAGCAGGGCGCCCGGGATGGTCTGCCACGCGGACACCACGACGATGGCGAGCCACGCCAGGTCGGGGTTGCCGAGGATGCTCTGCGCCAGGGGGTCGAAGCCCGCCGCCGAGGCGAACGCCGGCAGCGTGTTCGAGAACAGGTAGTTGAAGACGTAGGCGACGACGATCCCGGAGACGACCATCGGGATCACGAAGATCGCCCGTAGCCCGGCCGCGAAGCGGATGCGCTTGGACAGGCCGATGGCGAGGACCAGCGCGATGACCTGCGCCACGACCACGGTCACGACGGCGAAGCCGAGGGTGAACCCGTAGGCCTCGCGGATGCCCGGGTCGCCGAGGAGCGCCGTGTAGTTGCGCAGCCCCAGGAAGCTCCAGTCCCCGAACCCGACGTAGTCGGTGAAGCTGTAGAAGATGCCGACCAGCGCGGGGATCACCACGAACACGGTGAACACCAGCAGGGCGGGGACGAGGAACAGGTACGCGATCGGCTCCGGGCGGCCGTGCCGGCGGCGCCGGGACGTCGCGCAGGACGACCCCCGTGACGACGCGCCCGTGGCCGTCGAGGGTGTCGTGGGGGGTGTCGTCGTGGCGGTCATACGGTCGCCTCCCGGCCCGCGAGCCGGCGCCAGTCGGCGTCGAGCTGGTCGAGCATCGCGTCGAAGTTGCCCGACCGGATCGCCTCCTGGAGGTAGTTGCCCAGCGGGATCGAGGTCGGGACGAAGGTGCCGGCGCCCTGGTAGAAGGCCGCGGTGTCGACGTACTGCTGGAGGCCGGCGAGCCGCTCGTCCTGCTGCGGGGGGCCGTCCGTGAGCGTCGAGTACGCGAGGTTGTCGGCGTTGTAGGTGTTGAGGATCTCGGGACGCATGAGGAACTCGACGAGCTCCACGGCCTCCTCGCGGTGCGCGGTGTCGACGGGGATGTACAGGCAGAGGTCGATGTTGACGCGCGCCTGGCGCTCGTCGGGGTCGTCGCTCACCGGCAGCGCGAACGTGCCGACCTCGAGCTTCTCGTCGACGAGGGCGATCTGGCTCAGCGCCCACGGCCCCTGGAGGTACATCGCGGCCTTGCCCTGGCCGAACGCCAGGTTGCCGTCGGCGTACCCCCGCACGGCGTGGTCCGGGTTGAAGAACGACGAGATCGTCTTGGCCCGCTCCATCGGGACGGCGAGGGTCTTCGCGAACGAGACGTCCGAGTCGGGCCCCACGTCGGTGCCGAGCTCCTTCATCCGGCCGAAGAACTCGCCCGTGTCGACGAGGCTGCCGACGGAGTAGTCGAACAGGCCCTGCCACAGTGTCCAGGTGTCCCGGTCGGTCGCGTAGATCGGCGTGACGCCGGCCTTCTGCAGCTCCGTGCAGACGTCGACGAACTCGGTCCACGTGGTCGGCACGGGTAGGTCGTGCTCGGCGAAGATCGCCTTGTTGTAGATGACACCGGCGGCGGCCAGCGAGTAGGGCAGCACGCTGGTGCGCCCGGCGTACGTGGCGTACTGGTCCGTGAGCTCGCTGATGTCCGTCCGCACGGTCGATGCCGACGGGAGCTCGGACAGGTCGCTCATCTGGCCGCGGGAGATGTAGCGGGCCAGCTCGAGGTTGTCGTTGAAGCAGCCGACGTCGCCCGGTTCGCCGCGCACGAACTGCGGGGCGATCGCCGTCGTGGAGTCGTGCACGACGCGGATGCCCGGGTGCTCGCCCTCGAACCGGCGCAGGAGCTGGTCGAAGTAGGCGATGACCTCCTGCTTCTGCTCGTAGAAGGTGATCTGCGTCCGGCCTCCACCACCTCCCGCGGGCGCGGCGCAGGCCGCCAGCGGGAGGGCGGCCAGCACGCCGGCGGCTCCCGCGAGGAACGAGCGCCGGCTCACCGCTCCGGGTGGGCCGGCCATCGACTTCGATCTCACGTGACGTCTCCTTCGACCACGATCGGCGCCGTCTCCGCGACGGGCCGCGAGCGAACATACAGCGCTGTAAATTTGGGGTCAAGGCGGCCGCCGCGGTCGCCGACCGGGAGCCCCCGCCCTAGCCTGGCGAGCGATCCACGGCGTGCACCCGGCGGAGGGCGGCGGACGGTGACCGAGAGCGACAGCGGGGGCACCCGGCCTCGGAGGCCGCGCCTCAGGCTGCCGAGGTGGTCGCTGCGGCGGCGCTCGCTCGAGGCGGAGCCCGTCGTCGACGCCGCGTCGGAGCGGCTGCAGGAGTTCCTGGTGCTGCTCGGCGGCGCGCTGCTCACCGTCGGGACGGCGGCCACGGACATCCAGCACACGCTCAAGCGGGTGGCCGTCGCGCTCGGGTCGCCGCAGACCACGCTGTTCGTCTTCCCGACGCTGATCCTCATCAGGATGCCCGGCGACACCGAGACGCGGTTCGACGTCGCGGAGTCGGCGGGCGGCGAGGTCCGCTTCGACCGCGCGGCGCAGGTCTACGCCGTCGTGGACGACGCCGTCGCGGGCCGGGTCGACGCGTCCGAGGGGGTCGAGCGGCTGCGGGAGACCCGGGACGCGCACCCGCGGTTCCCGGCATGGGTGCGCACGGCCGGGCACGGGCTGGCGGCGGCGGGCCTCGGGCTGGTGCTGCTCGGCGGCAACCCCGTCAGCCTGCTGTACGCGTTCGTGCTCGGCGCGCTGGTGGGCGCGGTCAAGCTCACCGTGCGGCCGGGCACGTACGCCGCGACCCTGCTGCCGGTCGTCACCGCGTTCGTGCTGGCGCTGCTCGTGTTCGGGCTCGCGGACACCGCCGTCGTGAGCGAGCCGCTGCAGGTGCTGGTGCCGCCGCTGGTCACGCTGCTGCCCGGCGCCGCCCTCACCACCGGGGTGCAGGAGCTCGCCGCCGGCGACATGGTGGCCGGGTCCAGCCGCCTCGTCTCCGGCCTGGCGCAGCTGCTGTTCCTCGCGTTCGGGATCCTCGCGGCCCTGGCGATCACCGCCGTGCCGAGCGCCGACGCGCTCGCCTCCTCCCCCACGACGTTCGGCGCGTTCCAGCCGTGGATCGGCGTGCTGCTCTTCTCGCTCGGCATCTTCCTGTACCACTGCGGCCCGCCGCGGTCGCTCTTCTTCCTCACCGTCGTCCTGCTGGTGGCGTACGGCGGCCAGGTCGTCGGCGCGACCGTCACGAGCGGCGTCTACAGCGGGTTCCTCGGTGCCGCGGCGCTGACGCTGTGCGCCTACCTCGTACAGACCGTCCGGGGCGCGCCGCCCGCCGTCGTGTGCTTCCTCCCCGCGTTCTGGCTGCTCGTACCCGGCGCGACCGGGCTGATCGGGCTGACCCAGACCGCCAGCGGGGACGCCGTCAGCTCCACGAGCCTGCCGACCATCGCGGGGTCGATCGTCGCCATCGCGCTCGGCGTGCTCGTCGGCACCGCGCTGTACCGGCAGATCTACACCGTGGCGCCGGCGCGGTGGCGACTGCGCCCGACGTGACGTGCGGCCGGCTCAGAGCAGCAGCAGGTTGAGGGCCACGAGCGCCACCAGCATGGTGACGAGGCGCTCGAAGAGCTGCTGGTCCACGTGCCCGATGACGCGCCGGCCGATCCACGTGCCGACCAGCACGACCGGCGCGAGCACGGCCCACAGCGCCACGGTGTCGGCGCCCACGATGCCGACGCCGACGGCCACCGGCAGCTTGATGACGTTCACCGTGAAGAAGAACCACGCCGTCGTGCCGAGGAACCGCCACTTCTCGTAGCGCGCGGCGAGCAGGTAGAGGCTCATCGGCGGGCCACCCGCGTTCGCGACCATGGTCGTGAAGCCCGCCAGGCCGCCGTAGCCGAGCGTCGCGGCGCGCGTGTCCACGCGCAGGCGGTCGCGCCAGAGGTTGAGCACCAGCAGCGCCAGCAGGATGCCGCCGATCGTGCGGCGCATGACGTCGTCGCTGACCCAGGTGAGGAACGCCGCGTCGAGCGCCACGCCCGCCAGCACCGGCGCGAGCAGCCGCCCGATCACCCGGAAGTCCGCGTGCTTGCGGTAGGCCCAGATCGCGACCAGGTCGCCCGTGATCAGGAGCAGCAGGACCGCCCCGGTGGACTCCTTGGCCGGGACGACGAGCGCCATCAGCGCCGCGGCGATCATGCCGAGGCCGCCCAGCGCCGTCTTCGAGAAGCCGACGAGCAGCGCGACGAGGACGACGACGGCCCACCCGGTCCACGGCAGTCCGGCGATCAGCGGGGCGGGTTCGAGCACCGGGGCAGCGTAGTCGTCGTGGCCGCTGCCGGGGGCCCGGTGTCATCGTGCTCGGTCGTAGACCGCGGCCACCTCCCCCTGGGCGCCCACGACCCGCGATGACAGCGTCCAGGTGGAGCCCGGCAGACCGTCGTCGAACAGCCGCGGTCCGCTGCCCACGACGACCGGGACCACCAGCAGGTAGAGCCGATCGAGCAGGTCCGCGGCCAGCAGCGGCTTGATGACGCTCGCGCTGCTGTTGACCAGGATGTCGCCCTCGCCGGATCCCCGGAGCTCGACGACGACGTCCGGGGTGGGCGCGTCCACCAGACGCGTCCGCGCCCACGGCGCCGTCGTCAGCGTGCGCGAGAGCACCACCTTCTCCGTGTCGACCAGCCACCGGGCGTACTCCCGGTCGCGCGGGTCGGCGGCCTCGTCGTCCGCGACCGACGGCCAGTAGCCCAGGAAGCCCTCGGCGTTGACGCGGCCCAGCACCGCCGTCGTCGCGTCCGCGCACATGCGCGCCATGTGGTCGCGCGCCGTGTCCGTGGCGACGTAGGGCAGGAACGCCCCGAAGTCCCCCGGGCCGCCGGCTCCGTGGTACCGCCCGTCGAGACTGATGCCGAGGTTGGCGGCCACCGTGCGGCCGGTCGAGTGCGTCATGGTCTGCTCCTTGGTGTCCTTGGCAGGTCGACGCCTCCGTCGGGCGCCTTCAGCCCGGGGACGAAGCCCTCACGCGGATCTCGACATCCACGCGGCCGCGCGAGTCAGAGCGTCGTGGTGAGGACGCCGCCGTCGGCGCGCAGGGCGGCGCCGTTCGTGGCCGACGAGACGGAGCCCGCCAGGTAGGCGACGAGGTGCGCGATCTCCGCCGGCTCGATGAACCGCTGCAGGAGCGACGTCCGGTTCGCCGCCGCGATCGCACTCCTCACCTGGTCCGCGGGGACGCCCTGGGCCCGGGCGATACCCTCGACGGCCCGGGCGACGCCGTCGGAGTACGTCGGACCGCCGAGAACCGTGTTGACCGTGACGCCCGTCCCTCGGGTGAGCTTGGCCAGGCCGTTGGCCAGGGCCAGCACCCCGGCCTTCGTCGTCCCGTAGTGGGTCATGTCGGCCGGGACGTCCACGCCGGACTCGCTGCTCACGAAGACGACGCGGCCCCAGCCACGGTTCAGCATGCCGGGCAGCGCATGCCGGGACAGGCGGACGCCGCTCATGACGTTGATGTCGAAGTACCGCTGCCACTCGTCGTCGGAGACCTCCTGGAACGCCTGGACGTCGAAGACCCCCACGTTGTTCACCAGGACGTCCACCTCGCCCAGCGTCCCGATCAGCCCCCTGACCCGGTCGGGGTCCGCGAAGTCCGCCGCGATCCCGGAGACCGCGGCTCCCGGGACGGTCTCCTGCAGCCTGTGGACCGCCGCCGCGACGCCGTCCTCGGTCCGTCCGTTGACGACGACCGCCGCGCCCTCGGCGAGCAGCACCTCGGCCACCGCGAAACCGATGCCCTGCGTCGACCCGCTCACGAACGCCCTCTTGCCTGCCAGCCCCAGGTCCACGTGCCGCCTCCTCCTGTCGCCGCCCGCCCGGATCACTTGCCCAGGCAAGCGCAGCCTAGGTGCGAATGACTTTCCTGAGCAAGTCACCTTCCCTGGTTCATCGTGGAGGTGCCCGTACGCTGACGGTCATGCCGGACCCTGACGCGCACGCCGCCGCCACCGCCGAGCTCACGGGCGAGGAGCTCGAGACCTGGGCCGCCCTGGCGACCGTGCTGGAGTGGCTGCCTCCCGCGCTGGACGCCCAGCTCCATCGCGACGCACAGCTGTCCCACTTCGAGTACGGGGTCTTGTACGCCCTGGCCCACGCGCCGGACGGCACCCTCCGCATGAGCGTCCTGGCCGGTTATGCGAACAGCACGCTCTCCCGGCTGTCCCGTGCGGCCACACGGCTGGAGAAGCAGGGTTGGATGCGGCGCATGCCCGACCCTGCGGACGGGCGGTACACCCTCGCCGTCCTCACCGAGCCCGGCCGGTCGAAGGTCCAGGACGCGACACCCGGCCACGTGCGCCTCGTCCACCGGCTCGTGCTGGACCGCCTGACGGCGGCGCAGGCACGTCAGCTGCGGGAGATCAGCCGGCGGATCGTGCGCGCCGTCCGGGAGGACGGCGGCTGGCAGCCGCGCTGATCCGGCCCGGGACGCCGGCGACACGCTCAGTCGAGCAGGTGACGCAGGTAGCGCTGCGGTGCGTCGAGGAACGCGCGCCAGTGCTGCACCAGCTCGAGGTCGTCCCATGCCGTCGGGCGCAGGCCCCACGGCCCGACCTCCAGGATCGTCGCGCCGGGCAGCGCCGCGAGCACGGGCGAGTGCGTGGCGCAGAGGACCTGGCCACCGCGTCGGGCCACGTCCTCGAGCACGCTCATGAGGCTCAGCGTGGAGGAGAAGCTCAGCGCCGCCTCCGGCTCGTCGAGGCAGTAGAGGCCCGGCCCGTCGAACCGTGACTCGAGGACCGCGAGGAAGGACTCGCCGTGGCTCATCTCGTGGAAGACCGGGTCCCTCGGGCTCGGTTCCTCCTCGAGGAACGTGTACCAGCCGTGCATCGTCTCGGCGCGCAGGAAGAAGCCCCACCGCACCGAGCCGACGCCGCGCTGCAGCCGGATGGCGCGGTGCAGCGGCGACTCCGACTCGCGGGTCGAGTGCCGACCGTACGCGGTGCCGCCCTCGGGAGACAGCCCGTAGGCGACCGCCACCGCCTCCACGAGCGTCGACTTGCCGCTGCCGTTCTCCCCCACCAGGAACGTCACACCCGGCGCGAGCTCCAGCCCGTCGCGCAGCAGCTGCTCGACGGCCGGGACGGTGCGCGGCCACACGCCCGCGGGCAGCGGGTACTCGGCGTCCGGCGCGACCCGGACCACCGGCGGCTGCGAGAAGTCCACGGGGGCATCATGCCCCGGGAGGCATCCGACCAGCAGGCACGGCGGCCACGTCGATCGGGTCGTCACCACCTCGTGCGACCAAGGCGCCTCCGCGCGAGGATCGACGTCAGTGCGCAGCTCGCACTCCACCACCGAAGGAGACATCGTGAGCGGCTCAGAGAACTCCGACCCCACCGCACCGGCGAGTCCCGGCGCTCCCAACAGTCCGGGAGCTCGTCGCCCCGACGAGCTCCCCGACGAGCCCAAGAGCCCGGGCCCGCCGCCCGGCTCGATCCCCGGGGAGCCGGATCATGAAGGGACGCCGACCCCCTCGCCCGACGCCCCCGACGAGCCCAAGAGCCCCGGCCCGCCCCCCGGCTCGATCCCCGGGGAGCCGGACTAGATCCCCCGCACGTCGGGCCGCAGGTCTGCCGCGGGGTCGAGGACTCGCCGCCGCGTCACACCAGCGTGGGCTCGTGCACCATGGTTGGCGTCTTCACCAGGACGACGGGTGTTGACGTGCGGCGCAGATTGCACGGACACGCCGCGATACCTTGCACGATCCCGGGCGCGTCACGGCTGTTGTGCAATCTAGGTTGCATCGTCCCAGGTCAAGCACTGCAGGAGCGCTCGAGTCGACCGCCCGCGAGGTCGGCTACGGGAGCGCATACGTCTTCAGAGACGCGTTCACCCGCGAGTACTGCGTGCGCCCGAGCCGGTGCCAGGCCCGGGCCCGGCTCGGGCGGCCCCGCGGCGTCGTGAACCCTGGGGGACGGCCGTCATTCCACCGAGCCGCGTCCCAGGAGGGCTTTGATCTCGCCGTGCAGGTCGGAGGTCACGGTCACCGGGTAGGACGGGAGCGCCACGCGGACCGTGCTCGCGGGCCGCCGCAGCTTCATCTGCGTCTCCGTACGGCCGGGGTGGCGGCGGAGGATCTCGCGGAGCTCGAGGATCACGGGCTCGGTGGCGGCGGCCTCTGGCATGACGATGACGAAAGGGCGCTCGTCCAGATCCTCGCGGGACACGACGACCTCGGCGGCGTCCGCGTGGACGGTGACGCCGTCGTCCCGGACGCTCACCCGCCCGGTGATGGACACGATGGTGTCGGCCTCCAGCGCGGAGGCGTAGGACTGGCGGGTCCGCCCGGTGAACATCACCGTCACGTCGGCGCCCAGGTCCTCGACCCGGACGAGGGAGTACGGGTTGCCCGACGCCTTCGCCACGCGCTGCTGCACCGCGGTGACCAGCCCTGCGATCGTCACGCGCGCGCCGTCGCGCGGCGGGCTGCTGCCGATGAGGTCGACGATCTGGGTGTCGCGGTGCCGGGCCAGGGTCCGTTCCGTGCCACTGAGGGGATGGTCCGAGACGTACAACCCCAGCATGTCGCGCTCCATCCCCAGCTTCTCGCGGCGGCTCCACTCCGGCAGGTCCGGGACCTCGACGGCCAGGGGATCGGCCCCGTCCTCACCGCCGAGGCCCACGAACAGGTCCATCTGCCCCCGCGCCTCCTGCCGCTTCACGCCGACGACGGCGTCGACGGCCTCCTTGTGCACCACCGTCATCGCTTGCCGCGTGTGCCCGAAGGAGTCGAACGCCCCGGCCTTGATCAGGGACTCGACCGTGCGCTTGGTGGCGACCTCTGCGGGGACCTTCCGCAGGAAGTCGTGCAGGCTCGAGTAGACCCCCTGACGGCGCGCCTCGACGATGCCTGCCACCACGGAGCTCCCCACGTTCCGGACGGCCTCGAGGCCGAAGCGGATGTCGTTCCCCACCGCGGCGAAGTATCGCGTCGACTCGTTGACGTCCGGGGGGAGCACCGTGATCCCCATCCGCCGCGTCTCGCCGAGGTAGAGCGCCATCTTGTCCTTCGACTCGCCGACGCTCGTGAGCAGGGCGGCCATGTACTCCGCCGGGTAGTGCGCCTTGAGGTAGGCGGTCCAGTAGCTGAGCAGGCCGTACGCGGCGGAGTGCGCCTTGTTGAAGGCGTAGTCGGAGAACGGCAGCAGGATGTCCCAGAGGGTCTGGACGGCGTCCTGGCTGTACCCGTTGGCGCGCATGCCCGCCGAGAAGCTCTCGAACTGCTTGTCGAGCTCGGCCTTCTTCTTCTTGCCCATCGCCCGCCGCAGCAGGTCGGCCTGCCCGAGCGAGAACCCGGCGAGGACCTGCGCGATCGTCATCACCTGCTCCTGGTAGACGATCAGGCCGTAGGTCTTGCCGAGCACGTCGGCCAGCGGCTCGGCGAGCTCCGGGTGGATGGGGACGATCTCCTGCTGTCCCGTCTTGCGCAGCGCGTAGTTGATGTGCGAGTTCGCCCCCATCGGACCGGGCCGGTACAGGGCCCCGACGGCGGTGATGTCATCGAAGTGGTCGGGCTGCGCCAGGCGCAGCAGCGACCGCATGGCGTCGCCGTCGAACTGGATGACCCCGAGGGTGTCGCCGCGGCGCATGAGCTCGAACACCGCGGGGTCGTCCAGGGGCAGGTCCTCCAGCACGACCTCCTCCCCGCGGTTGGCGCGCACGTTCTCGACCGCGTCGCTGATGATCGTGAGGTTCCGCAGCCCCAGGAAGTCCATCTTGATCAGGCCGAGCGCCTCGCAGGTCGGGTAGTCGAACTGCGTGACGATCTGCCCGTCCTGCTCGCGCTTCATCAGCGGGATGACGTCGACCAGCGGCGCGCTCGACATGATGACGCCGGCGGCGTGCACACCCCACTGGCGCTTAAGGTTCTCCAGCCCCGTGGCCGTCGTGTACACCGCCCGGGCGTCGCCGTCGGACTCGATGAGGCGGCGGACGTCGGCCGCCTCGGCGTACCGCGGGTCGTCCTTGTCGAAGATACCGGCGAGCGAGATGTCCTTGCCCGAGACCGTCGGGGGCATCGCCTTGGTGATCGCCTCGCCGGTGCTGAACGGATACCCCAGCACCCGCGAGGCGTCCTTCAGGGCCTGCTTGGCCTTGATCGTGCCGTAGGTGACGATCTGCGCCACGCGGTCGTCGCCGTACTTGTCCGTGACGTACCGGATCACCTCGCCACGACGCCGGTCGTCGAAGTCGACGTCGAAGTCCGGCATGGAGACGCGGTCCGGGTTGAGGAAGCGCTCGAAGATCAGATCGTGCACGAGCGGGTCGAGGCCCGTGATCGTCAGCGCGTACGCGACCATGGACCCGGCGCCGGAGCCGCGGCCAGGCCCCACACGGATGCCCTGACGCTTCGCCCACTGGATGAAGTCGGCCACCACCAGGAAGTAGCCGGCGAACCCCATCTGGAGGATGACCCGCATCTCGTGGTCCGCACGCTCGCGGACCTCCGGGGTGATCCCGGCCGGATAGCGGGCGGCGAGCCCTCGCTCGACCTCCTTGACCAGCCAACTCTCCTCGTCCTCGCCGTCGGGCACAGGGAAGCGCGGCATGTAGTTCGCCGTGGTGTCGAACTCCACGCTGCAACGCTCGGCGATGAGCAGCGTGTTGTCGCAGGCGTCCGGGTGGTCGCGGAAGATCTCCCGCATCTGGCCGGCGGACTTCAGGTAAAACTCGTCGGCATCGAACCGGAAGCGCTTCGGGTCGTCAAGGGTGGCACCGGACTGGACGCACAGCAGCGCGGCGTGGCTCTCGGCGTCCTCCGCCCGGACGTAGTGCAGGTCGTTCGTCGCGACGAGCGGCAGGTTCAGGTGCCGGGCGAGCCGCAGCAAGTCGGACGTCACGCGGCGCTCGATCCCCAGCCCGTGGTCCATGAGCTCGCAGAAGTAGTTCTCCCGCCCGAAGATGTCGCGGAAGTCCGCGGCGGCCTGCACCGCCTCCTCGTACTGGCCCAGCCGGAGCCTGGTCTGCACCTCACCGCTGGGGCAGCCCGTCGTGGCAATGAGCCCGCTCCCGTGGGTGCTCAATAGCTCACGGTCCATGCGCGGCTTGAAGTAGTGGCCCTCGATGGAGGCGAGGGACGACAGCCGGAAGAGGTTGTGCATCCCCGCCGTGGTCTCGGCCAGCAAGGTCATGTGCGTGTAGGCGCCGGCGCCGGACACGTCGTCGCGGGAGCCGTCGCCCCACCGCACCCGCGTGCGGTCGTGCCGGGCCGTCCCGGGGGTCACGTACGCCTCGGTCCCGATGATCGGCGTGATCCCGGCGTCCTTCGCCGTCCGCCAGAAGTCGAACGCACCGAACACGTTGCCGTGGTCCGTGATCGCGACGGCAGGCATCCCCTGCTCCGCGGCGGCCGCCACGAGCGGCCCGATGTGCGCCGCACCGTCCAACATCGAGTACTCACTGTGGACGTGCAGGTGGACGAACGAGTCCGACGACATCACGACCCTCCCGAACAACGGATGGTTGGAAAGGTTCATGCAAGCGGACGGACGTCTCCGTACTCAAACAATCACGGAGCCCACGTGCCACAACCAATGGTTGTTCGGTACGCTCCCGGCATGGACGGGACCCTCGTGCGCACGTTCCTGGCGGTGGCCGAGTCGGGCCAGTTCCAGGAGGCCGCCGCACAGCTGGGCCTCACCCAGCAGGCCGTGTCGAAGCGGATCGCCACCCTCGAGCGGGATCTGGGGGTCCGGCTCTTCGTCCGCACGCCCTGGGGCGCACGGCCGACGCTGGACGGGCAGGCGTTCCTGCCCCATGCGCGGGATCTCGTCAGTGCCGAGGAGCGGGCGGTCGCATCGGTGCGCCCCGGGTCGCGCGCCCTGCGGGTCGACGTGCTGCACCGCCGGATCGCCCCGTCCGTCCTGCTGCGCGAATTCCACCGCGCCCACCCCGACGTGGACCTCGACGTCGTCACCCTGTCCGACCGGAACGCCCGGTCCGCGGTCGACGCCATCCTCGCGGGCGAGATCGATGCCACGTTCCGCGCGATGCCCCGCCGCGCCGCGGGACCGGACCAGGACGTCGAGACCGCCAGGGTGCTCGACTCCCGGCTCGAGGTCCTCGTCGGCCCCCGCCACGCCCTCGCCGGGGCCCGCGAGCTGACGCCCCGCGACCTCGCCGGGCACCGCATCTGGATTCCGGGGATCGTCCCCGACACCGAGTGGAGCCACTACTACGACGCCTTCTCGGCCGCGTTCGGCCTCAGCATCGACGCCGTCGGGCCGCACTTCGGCGACGACGCGCTCCTCGAGGAGATCGCCGGGTCGAGGAACGTCGCCACGCTCGTGGGCGACCGCGACCGGTACCTCTGGCCCGCACGGTTCGACCTGCGCCGCATCCCGCTGCGCGAGCCGACGCCCGTCTACCCCTACTCCCTCGTCTGGCGCCGGGAGAACCCCCATCCGGCGATCTCCAGGGTGCGGCGGTACTTCCGCTCGCTCGACCGCGGCAACGGCTCCCCGACGTGGATGCCCGGGGCGGCGACCCGCGACGGTCGCGACGGCACGCGCTGATCACCGGGCGCGCGGCTTCCTCGCGCTGGACCGACCGGCCGGTCATGTTACATAGCCGGAGGTTCGTGCAATCTAGGTTGCATCTCGACACGAAATGACGGGACAGTCACGACTGCATGTCGACGAACCGCGAGTAGTGGCCCTGGAACGCGACGGTGATGGTGTCGGTCGGGCCGTTACGGTGCTTGGCGACGATCAGGTCGGCTTCGCCGGCGCGCGGTGACTCCTTCTCGTACGCGTCCTCGCGGTGCAGCAGGATCACCATGTCGGCGTCCTGCTCGATCGAGCCGGATTCACGCAAATCAGACATAGCGGGCTTCTTGTCCTGCCGCTGCTCGGGACCTCGGTTCAGCTGCGAGAGCGCGATGACGGGGACGCCGATCTCCTTGGCCAGGAGCTTGAGTGCACGGGAGAACTCGGAGACCTCCTGCTGTCGTGACTCGACCTTCTTGCCGGAGGTCATGAGCTGCAGGTAGTCGATGACGACGAGCTTGAGGTCGTGCTTCTGCTTAAGCCGTCGGCACTTGGCGCGGATCTCGGTGAGCGACATGTTCGGCGAGTCGTCGATGAACATCGGCGCCTCGGACACGCGACCCATGACCTTGGCGACCTTCTGCCAGTCGTCCTCACCCATGGAACCGTTGCGCAGCTTCTGCAGGTGGACGCGCGCCTCCGCGGACAACAGACGCATCGTGATCTCGTTGCGGCTCATCTCGAGCGAGAAGACGACGGACGACTGCTGGTGCTTGATCGACGCCGCGCGAGCGATGTCGATCGCCAGAGTTGAGTTGTGCGTTGGGATCATGGCCCGGCTCGCGAGGTACAGATGTGACGGGTGCTCGATCTCCACGCAGCGCACAGGCACCGAGTCGATACGCCGCACCTCGACGACAAACCGCGACTTGAGCTTGGCCGTGGAAGGCCGACGGCGCTCCTTGTGCGCAAGGCGCTTGCGCTCGAGTCCAAAGACCTCGTCGTCGGTGGTGAAGGTGATCGTGTAGGCGACCGACGAACCGGCGCTCCTACCGCGAACCGCCTTCTCCCACCAGCCGGTGCGGTAGCCGAGGCTGTGCACCAGCTCGCGGAACCCTTCGGCAAGCCTCCGGCTTGTCACGGTGAACTGCGCACTTCCGGTCCGGTTCACGGTGCCGTCAGTGTCGAGCAGCCCGGCCAGCAGCTCGCGCCGCTGCGACTCGCTGGCACGGAGGTACGCGTCGGGGATGTGCTTGTCACCCAGCACCCCGAGCGTCCGCAGAATCCCAGGAATGCTGCCGTGACGCTCGTGGCACTCCATGCACCGGCGACGACCTGAACTCGGCCCACCACAGTCCGGGCAGGTCGGCGCAGCAGATCGCGGCGACACCGCGGACGACCTACCCCCGCAGGAACGTCCGCACGTCTTGACATGGGCGAGCTTGGGGACGAACTCGGTGCCGCAGACGACGCAGCGTCGCGGAGAGACCGGGCCGTCACTGGGCAGCTGCAGCTGATACAGCTTGGCTGCACCGGGAACCGAGGTCCGCTCGCCGACGACGTAGCCGAGCCCTTCGATCCGCATCGGGATCTCGGGATCTGCTGACGTGAAGCGTGCCGACGACGAATGACCGTCACCGAGCCACACCCCGAGGACGTACGGGTGGAGCGGGAGGTCTGCGTCGGGAAGATCGAGAGCCCTTGCCGTCACGATCGAGTGGTTCGCCCGATGATCGGCCGTCGTGCAGTGCAACGATCCCGCGATCTCCTCCGTCGTCCGGATCTCGGACTCAGGCGCCTGTCCGTGACGCACCTTCCGCCGCTGGGCACGGGTGCTCGTCGACCACTCGTGCTGGGCGTCGGCGACGATGGTGGTGCCGTCGTCGAAGACGACCTCGTAGCACGGCCGTCCGGTCATGACCTCGGTGGCTCGGACGACGCGCGTGGGCGTTCCGTCCGCCGCGATGAGCTCGTCGCCCACAGCGACGTCGCCCATCGTCGTCCACCCCGACGGCGTGGGCAGCGGGGTGTCGAGGGCCAGGGCCTTGCCCATCGCAGGCCGAGCGGCGATGACGATCATCTGCCCGGGGTGCAGGCCGTTGGTCAGCCGGTCGAGGTCGGCGAAGCCGGTGGGGACGCCGACCATCCCCTCGCCGCGGTTCCCGGCGGCCTCGATCTCGTCCATGGTGCCGCCGATGATCTCGGCGAGCGGGAGGTAGTCCTCGGAGGTCTTGCGCTCGGTGACGGCGTAGATCTCGGCCTGCGCGGTATTGACGATGCCCTCGACGTCGCCGCCGTCGGTGGCGTAGCCGAGCTGCACGATCTTGGTGCCGGCCTCGACGAGGCGGCGCAGCACGGCGCGCTCCTGCACGATGCGGGCGTAGTAGCCGGCGTTGGCGGCGGTGGGGACGCCGGCCATGAGGTCGTGGATGTACGGGGCGCCGCCCACGCGGGCGAGCTCGCCGCGCTTGGTGAGCTCGGCGACGACCGTGATGGCGTCGGCGGGCTCGCCGCGGCCGTACAGGTCGATGATGGCGTCGTAGATCGCCTCGTGGGCGGGGCGGTAGAAGTCGTTGCCGCGGATCTGCTCGACGACGTCGGCGATGGCGTCCTTGGAGAGCAGCATGCCGCCGAGCACGCTCATCTCGGCGGCGACGTCCTGAGGAGGTGTGCGGTCGAAGGTGGCGCCGGGCGCCCCCTGATATCCCGCCTCGAGCTCCTCGATCGACATGCTCACCCCGTTCCCCCGCCGTCGCCGGCGTCCGGTCCGTCACCGGACATCGGCTCCCGCTGTCAGGTCCACGTTCTACCGTGGCCCTCTGACACCGCGGACGACGCTAGGCGCGCCCGCGACCGTGCGCAATCGACGGTGTGGACACAGGTGTGGACGGTCCTGTGGATATGCGCCTCAGGCTGTGCACGGGCGGTGGACAGGCATGTGCACAACTGGGGATATCGGCTGTGTACAACTTTTCGCAGGCTTCTGACCTGCGGCGACGTTACCCTCAGGCTGTGGAGGAGAAGAAAGTTGGGTGAGGTGCACCGCACCCCGGATCCAGACGGCGGACACCACGACGCCACCCCTCCTTCACCGACGCCGCCGGAGGGTCACCCGTCCACGGACGCCGCCCACAAGGTTGTCCACAGGGGTGGGCACAGGGGCGACCGACGCCGCATCGACCGCGACATCCTCGCCCTCGCGCTGCCGGCGCTGGGCGCCCTCGTCGCCGAGCCGCTGTTCGTGCTCGTCGACAGCGCCGTCGTCGGCCACCTGGGTACCGCGCAGCTCGCCGGCCTGTCCGTCGCGTCCACCCTGCTCGTCACGCTCGTCGGGCTGTGCGTCTTCCTCGCCTACGCCACCACGGCCGCGGTCGCCCGCCTCGTCGGCGCGGGCCGCACCCGCGACGCGCTGCAGTCCGGCGTCGACGGCATGTGGCTCGCCCTCGGCCTCGGCGTCCTGCTGGCGGCGGTGCTCGCCGTCGGGGCGCACTGGGCCGTCGGGGCGATGGGCGCCGGCGCGGACATCGCGGGCTACGCCGCCACCTACCTGCGCTGGTCGGTGATCGGCCTCCCCGGGATGCTCGTCGTCCTGGCCTCCACGGGCGTCCTGCGCGGGCTCCAGGACACGCGCACTCCCCTGTGGGTGGCGTCGACCGGCGCCGTCGTCAACGCGATCCTGTCCGTCGTCCTGGTGTACGGCGCCGGCCTGGGGATCGCGGGCTCGGCCATCGGCACCGCCGCCACCCAGCTCGGCATGGGGGCGGTCCTCACGGTCGTCGTGGTGCGCGGCGCGCGCCGCCACCACGCGTCGCTGCGGCCGCACCATGCGGGCATCTGGGCCAACGCCCGGGCGGGTGCGCCGCTGTTCGTCCGGACGGCGTCGCTGCGCCTCGCCATCCTCCTCACCGTCGCGGTCGCGACCAGCCTGGGCGCGACGGCGCTGGCCGGCTACCAGGTCGTCAACAGCCTGTGGGGACTCGCCGCGTTCGCCCTCGACGCGCTCGCCATCGCCGGGCAGGCGCTGGTGGGCCACGGCCTCGGGGCGGGCGACGTCGGACGGGTGCGCGCCGTCCTGCGCCGCTCGCTGCAGTGGGGCGTCGGCGCGGGCGTCGTCATCGGCGTCGTGTTCGCCGTCTCGGGGTGGTGGGTCGCGCCGCTGTTCACGACCGACCACGACGTGCGCGTCGCGATCACCGCGGGTCTCGTCGTCACGGGCGTGCTCATGCCGATGGCGGGCTGGGTGTTCGTGCTCGACGGCGTCCTCATCGGCGCCGGCGACGGCCGCTTCCTCGCCTGGGCGGGCATGCTCACGCTGGCGGTCTACGTGCCCTTCGCCCTCGCGGTCCGCGCGTGGGCGCCCGACGGCGCGATCGGGCTGGCGTGGCTGTGGGGCGCGTTCGCGGGCGTCTTCATGCTCGCCCGCGCCCTGACGACCGGGCTGCGCGCCCGCGGCGACCGCTGGATGGTCACGGGCGCGTGACGGCGCCGGGCCACGCGGTGAACGGGACGTGACGCCGGTCGGTCAGTCCCCGGGCACCACCAGCCGGTACCCGATGCCGCGCACCGACGAGACGCGCAGCTCGGGCAGCACGCGCAGCCGCTTGCGCAGCCGCTTCACCGCCGACACCACCGGGTCCGGGTCGCCCAGGTAGCCGGTGCGCCACACCGTGCTGGTGAGCTCGGCGAACGACCACACCCGGTGCGGCGCGGACGCGAGCGCCACCAGCAGGTCGAACTCCCGCATCGACAGGTGCACGGGCGCGCCGCGCACCGTGACCTCCCGCGCCGCGAGGTCCACCTCGAGCGCGCCGAGCACGATCCGCCGCGTCGGCTGGTCCCCCGCTACCGGACCGGGATCCGCGTCCTCTCCCGACGGCGCGTCGGGCGCGCGGGCGTGCACCTCGAGCGTGTGCGGCGCCTCGTCGTCGGGCAGCACCGCGGGCGGGGGCGGGCCGAGGAGCGTCCGCGCGCCGTCCGTGTCGGCGGTGGCGATCACGGCGGCCCGCCCACGCAGCAGGCGGGCCACCTCGCCCACCCGTTGCAGCGGCAGCCCGATGCAGAGCACGTACCCGCCGACCGGCTCGACCACGTTCTTGGGGGGCATCTGCCGTCCTCCGTCCGACGCGCACTCCGGGAAGGGACGCGGACATCGTTTACCCAGGTGCCTATCAGAGTTCAGGCGGAACCGCCCGCCGACGCTCAGCGCTCGTCTCCGCGAGACCCGACCCGGACCTGCCCCCGGGTTGACCGGAAACTGGCCGCCGGCCGTCCTTGTCCACCGCAGGAACGCCGGATGGGCTGGAGGGCGGGCCCCGACCGGGCGCCCGTCACGACGCCCCCGCACCCGGGGGCACCCTCACCTGGAGGAACCGTGCACCCATCGATCCGCAGGAGGAGGGGATGGGCCGCGACGAGCGCGACCCTCGCCCTCCTCGCCACGTCCGCCGTGGCGGCAGCGCCGGCGCTGGCGCAGGCCACCGCGCCGACCACCCTCCGGTCCGACGTCCCCGACGACCCCGCGGACAAGCTGTCCGCCGCGGTGCAGGACCAGCTCACCGACCAGAAGTCCGCCGACTTCTGGATCAGGATGGACGAGTCGGCGGACCTCGCGGCCGCCGAGCAGATCGCGGACTGGGACGAGCGTGGCCAGTACGTGTACGACACGCTCACGTCCCTCGCGAAGAAGTCCCAGGCGGACGTGATCGACACGCTCGACGCCGCGGGCGCCAGCTACACCAGCTACTGGATCAACAACTCGATCTACGTCGACGGCGGCACGCTCGCGCTGGCGCAGGACGTCGCGCAGTCGGACGACGTCACCGGCATCTACGAGACGTTCGCGATGGAGGAGACCGATCCGGTCGAGACCAAGCCCGCGAACACCAAGGTCACGACCGCCGTGGAGTGGGGCATCGACGCCATCAACGCCCCGGAGGTCTGGGACCTCGGCGTCACCGGCCAGGGGATCACCGTCGCGAGCTTCGACACCGGTGTCGACGTGACGCACCCCGCGCTGCGGTCGAAGTACCGTGGCATCCAGCCCGACGGCTCGCTCGACAACGACTACAACTGGTTCGACATCCCGAACGCCTGCGGCGGCGACCCGTGCGCCAGCAGCGGGTCGCACGGCACCCACACCACCGGCACCATGGTGGGCTCCGACGGGGCCGACCAGGTGGGCGTGGCGCCCGGCGCCACCTGGATCGCGGCCAACTGCATCGACCTCGGCGAGTGCGACTGGGACGACTACCTGGCGGACGCCCAGTGGTTCCTCGCGCCGACGCGCGCGGACGGCAGCGACCCCGACCCGAGCAAGCGCCCGCACATCATCAACAACTCCTGGGGCATCCCCGCCGGCGTCGACCTGCCCGAGGACTGGATGAGCGCCGAGACCCAGGCCTGGAACGCCGCCGGCATCTTCGGCGCCTGGGCCGCCGGCAACGAGGGCCCGGCCTGCTCCTCCGGCCGCTACCCCGGCGAGTTCTCCCACACCTACGCCGCGGGCGCGTTCGACGCCGACGGCGACATCGCCAGCTTCTCGGCCCGCGGCCCGGGCCGGGACGACGCCGTGAAGCCGGACATCGCCGCGCCCGGCGTCGACGTGCGGTCCTCGGTGCCCGGCGGCTACGGCACCTCGAGCGGCACCTCGATGGCCACCCCGCACCTCGCGGGCGCCGTCGCCCTCCTGTGGAGCGCCGCTCCGGCCCTGCGGGGCGACGTCGAGGGCACCGCGGCCCTGCTGGACCGGACGGCGGTCGACGTCGAGGACACGACGTGCGGCGGCACCGCCGACGACAACAACGTCTGGGGCGAGGGCAAGCTCGACGCCCTGGCCCTGGTCGACGCCGCGCCCACCGCCGACACGGGCGACGTCACCGGCACGGTCACCGACGGCGACGGCGATCCCGTCGCCGGCGCCGAGGTCGCGTTCGACGGCACCCACGACCGCACCGTGACGACCGGCGAGGACGGCACCTTCTCGGCCCGCCTCGCCGCGGGCGACTACGCCGTGACCGCGAGCGCCTTCGGGTTCGTCGACCACGCCACGGACGTCACCGTCACCGCCGACGAGACCGTCACGCTGCCGATCACGCTCGAGCGGGCGCCCACCCGCACCGTCTCCGGCACCGTGACGGAGCGGGACGGTTCCCCCACGGCGGGGGCCGTCGTCGCGCTCTCCGCGCCCCTGGACGACGTCACGACCGACGCCGACGGGCGGTACGCCATCGCCGGGGTGCCGGACGGCACCTACACCCTGAGCGTCACGGCCGGGAACTGCGCGGAGCCGTACAGCACGGAGCTGGTCGTGGACGGCGACGAGACGGCCGACGCCGTGATCGACCGCACCGTCGACGCCTACGGCTACTCCTGCACCACCGGCACCGCCGGCGTCGCCACCGGTGACACGCTGCTGGAGCTGACCGGGGACGACAAGGCCGCCGCGGTGGAGCTGCCGTTCAGCTTCCCGTTCTACGGCGCGGACTACGGCACCGCGTACGTGTCCACGAACGGGTTCCTGAACTTCCTCGGTGCGTCGACCAGCCTCTCCAACGTGGCCCTCCCGGCCGCGGGGGCGCCGAACGCCGCGGTCTACCCGTTCTGGGACGACCTCAACGTCGACGCCGAGTCGGCCGTGTACACCGCGTCCACCACGGTGGACGGCGTCGACGCGTTCGTCGTCGAGTGGCGCAACGTGCGCAAGTACCGGCCGGACACGGACCGGGTGAACGTCTCGGCCACCCTGCTCGCCGACGGCCGGGTCACCCTCGGGTACGGCGCCGTCACCGACAGCGCCACCGCCCGCGGGGAGTCCGCCACGATCGGCATCGAGGACGCGGACGGCGCGGTCGCGTCCCAGTACTCGTACAACGCGCCGGTGGTGAGCGAGGGCCTGTCCATCACCTACGACCTCGTCGACATGGGCACCGTGCAGGGCGTCGTGCGCGACGGGAACACCCGCGAGCCGATCGAGGGCGCCACCGTGACGATCACGTCGAAGGACGACGGCGACGAGACGGTCGTGACCACCGGGGCCGACGGCGCCTACGCCGCCCGGCTCCCCCTCGAGCGGTACGGCCTCACCTACGCGAAGGACGAGTACGCGGGCGCGGCCCGCAACGCCCGCCTCACGGAGGACGGCCAGGTCCTGACCCGCAACGTCGCCCTGGGCGCGGGGCGGCTGGAGGTGAACAAGGAGGGCGTGTCCGCCACGCTCGCCATGGGCGGCACCGTCAGCCGCGCCTTCCGGCTGACGAACACCGGCACCGAGCCGGTGGACGTCTCGCTCGGCGCGGGGTCGGGCGGCTTCGAGATGCTCGCGACGTCGGCGACCGGCGGCGGCGTGATCAGCCACGTCACCGACGCCGCCACGGTGCCCGGGTCGACCTCGCCGGGCACGCCCCGGCTGGGCGCGGACAAGAAGGGGGACGGTCTCACGACGTCCGGCGCGGACGCCGCCACGGTCTCCCCCGACCTGTCGGCCGTCGTCGCGCTCGACGAGACGACGCTGACCCACTCGGCGTCGCAGGACATCGTCTCGGGCAACTCCCTCGCCTGCAGCAACCCGAGCGGCACCCAGGACAACGCGTACCTGCGCACGTTCACGCTCAGCGACTTCGGGATCGGCGGGTCGTTCGACGTGTCCGCCGTGTCGTTCGGGGTGGAGGCGGCGGGCGTCGCCCAGCCGCTGACCGTCAACCTCTACACGCTCGAGGGCGACCTGGGGTACGCGAACATGACGCCGGTCGGCAGCGCCGAGGCGACCGTGGAGGCGGGCGCGGACGGCACGATGGTCACGGTGCCCGTCACGGGCGAGGTGCCCCAGGGCGGCACGCTCGTGGTCGAGGTGGACGTCCCGGCCGGCGGGCGGTTCTTCATCGGGTCCAACGACGCCGGCCAGACGGCGCCGAGCTACCTGCGGTCCGAGGCGTGCGACCTCCCGGAACCGGCCGACACGGCCGACATCGGCGCGCCCGGCATGCACGTGGTCATGAACGTGTCGGGCGAGGCGTCCGGCGGGGGCGTCGAGTGGCTGGACGTCCAGCCGCCCGAGCTCACCCTCGCGCCCGGGGCCTCCGTGCAGGCGGCCGTGACCCTCGACGCCGCCGTCGAGCAGCCGGGCACGTACACGGCCGCGATCACCGTGGGCGAGAACACCCCGTACGCCGCGCCGCAGGTCGGCGCGACGATGACGGTCAGGGCGCCGGCCGGCTGGGGCAAGATCACCGGCACGATCACCGGCGACGGCACGCCGCTCGACGGCGCGGTCGTGCACCTCGACGGCAAGGCGTCGGACACGACGCTCGTCACCGGCGCCGACGGGCGGTACGCGTACTGGATGCCCAAGGCCAACGGCCCGCTCCGGCTCGTCGTGGCGGCGAACGGGTTCGTCCCGACCGTCCGCACCGCCCAGATCGTCGCCGGGCAGACCACGGTCTACGACGTCGACCTGAAACCGCTGCCGTGACGGCCCGACCCTGACGGGAGGAACGACGGCCCGTCGTTTCCACGGGGCCACCCGTGGCACACGCACGGCGCTCGGCCGGGACGTCCCGGCCGAGCGCCGTGCGCCGTGCGCTGCCCGCCGTCACGTCCCTCGGCGACGACGACCTACCAGACGAGCCGATCGAGATGGTTGCGGCCCGAGAGCAGGAGGACGATGCGCCCGTGCGCCACGTCGCGGACGTCGGGCCGGGGGTGGTGCGCGTACAGCGCGAGCTCGACCCACAGGTCGTAGAAGTTCAGCCGTTCGCGCAGCTGTTCGCGCGCGAACAGCTCGGGGTACGCGCCGTGCAGCCATCCGGGGACCTCGGCGAGCGACGCCTCGTCGAGCCCTTGCGCGTCGGGCGTGGGTGGGAACTCCCGCGCCCGTGCGCACCAACGCAGGAGGGTGTCGAGCTCGGCGTCCGCCGGCTGTGCCAACGCCTCGGCGAAGTCGATCAGACCCGCGACGCGTCCTTGATCGACGATGACGTTGGCGCCGTGGAGATCTCCATGGACCAGAACGGGCTCGTCGCCGGCGAACAGCTCCCGCCGCTCCTGGATCCACGCGGCGACGTCCGCGAGCAGGCGCGGGTCCCGCCCGTGCGAACCCCAGGCGGCCTCGACCAGCCGGAGCGCGGCGCTCCACACGGGCGGGTGGAACGCCGGCCACGGCTGGCCGGAGAGCGCGCCGGACAGCCAGGGCGGCAGCAGATCGGGCGGGACGGGCACGCTGTGCAGAGCGCGGAGCGCGGCGCCCAGACTCTCGATGATCGACCGGCGCGTGTGCGAGTCCGCCGCCGGCCACGCGTCGTCCAGGGTCCGGCCCGGCAGGCGTTCGGAGACGTACCACGGGCCGTCCGGGCCGTCGCCGTGGGCGAGGCGCCGGGCGTGCGGCACCTCGCTCCCGGCCAGCAGGTCGACCACCCTCGCCTCATGGCGGTAGGCGTCGCGGAACCGTCCGTCGGTGTTCAGTCGTACGACGTGGTCGTCACCGACCCATGCACGGCTCACCCAGCCCGCCCTCGGCACGTACCGCCCGGTCGCCGGCAGGCCAGCGGCTGCCAGCGTCCTCAGCAGCGCGGGGTCGGTGGCCGGCTCGCCGACCAGGGGTGTGGATGGAATGGCGACTCCTCCGATCGGCCGCTCGGCGACGGTCCTCGGGAACCAGCATCGGACATCGTCAGGCGTACTGCGGGTCGTCCGGGTCGTCCCGATCGGCCCAGCTGCCGACGACGGGGAACTCGGCGACGCGCAGGCGCGCGAGACCGTAGGGCACGAGGGTCACGTCGTCGCCCGCGCCGCGCTCCAGCAGCGGGCTCGGCGGCGGCGGCGGCGCGTCGACGCCGTGCACCCGCCACTCGGTGGCACGGGCGCCGGGCGCGTGCACCTTGACCGGCGACCCCTCCCCGGGCCGTGGCCCCGTCAGCCCCCAGGGCACGTCACGGACCGCGGTGCGCTCGACCTCCCACGACGCCGCCTGCGCGACGTCGGCGAGCGCCTTGTTCCAGGACGTGCGGCGGTGGATCTCCCACTCGCCGAGGCCGGGCGCACCGGGCACCTCGACCCAGTTCTCGCCGAGCGGGTGCACCATCGACAGCGGGCCGAGGAACACGGCCGCCGCCTGGCGGGCCCGCCGCACGACCCGCGGGACCATGGGCAGCACGAGGCGCACGTCCGAGCCGCCGGCCCACGACCGTCGCAGGGTCACGTACCCGTCGACGGGCTCGGAGTCGACGGGCTCCCCGTCCACCGTGAGCTCGTACGACGCCGCCCAGCCCGGGATGCGCAGCTGGACGTCGAACGGCTCGGCGCGCTCCGTGGCGACGGCGACCTCGATCGTCTCCTCGAACGGGTAGGCCGTCCGCACGGACAGCTCCACGCGGTCGCCGCCGACGTCGGTGCGCACCACCGCGGGAGCGTAGGCGACGGCGCGCAGCCCCCCGTCGTCGGCCCGCATCCACAGGTTGCGGACGAACTTGGGCCAGCCCTGGTGGAAGTTCGCCGTGCAGCACCCGAAGTGCGGCTCGAGCCCGAAGAGGTTCGCGTCGTCGGACGAGAACGACCAGTCGCGGCGCGCCACCGACACCTCGAGCTGCGTGGCCTGCTGGTGGTACTGGTGCGCCAGCATGCGCGGGTCGCACGACGCGGGCAGCAGGTTGAAGGCCAGCGACTCCAGCCGGTCGCCGTGCGCGCCCTCCCCGAACGTGGCGGCGAGCACCCCGCACGTGAACATCATCTCGACGACCTGGCAGGTCTCGATGCCGGCCGCGGCCTCCGGACCGCCCAGCCACTCGTCCCCGGAGAACCATCCGTGCGCCTGCCCGTGCCAGCGGTCGAGGTTCGCGAAGGAACGCTCCGTGGCGGCCCGGTGCGCGTCGTCCCCGTCGCGCACCCAGTCGACGGCCCCCTTCTTGAGGCCCATGGCGACGTTCGGCCCGTGGACGCGGTGCGAGAACACGCGCGCCGCGCCGGTGATGAGCTCACCGCCGAGGTAGTCGTCCCACCGGATCGTCTGGGCGTCGATGACGTCCACGAGGTCGAGCAGCCATTCCTCCCCCGTGCGGTGGTGCAGCCACCACACCGACAGGGCGTTGTCCGCGCCTCGCGCCCGCCCCCAGGAGCGCAGCGGGCGGCGCGGGAGGTGCTCCAGCTGGTGACGGAAGTACCGCTGGAGGAACGGCACGACACGCTCGTCCCCCGTCGCGTCCGCGTGCTGCGTGAGCACCTTCAGGGCGACCATGCGTGGCCACCAGTCGTCGTTCGTCGTCGGGCCGAAGAACCCGTCCTCCCGCTGCGAGGCGAGGATCGCCTCGACCCAGGGCTGCGCCTGTGCGAGGAGCGCCTCGTCCTCGAGCACGTGCGCCAGCGGCACGAGCCCGTCGAGGTAGTAGGGCCCGCGCTCCCAGTCCTCGCCGTCGACGCCCCCGCGCCAGGCGTTGGTCGGGCCGACGTCGGGCCAGATCTTCTCGAGCTGGCCCGTGAGGCCGTCGGCCTGGAGCCGGAGCTGGTCGCGCAGCCAGCCGCGCGGCGTGATGGCGCCGAGCGGCAGCTCACGCGCGGCGGGCGCCCTGAGGGCCGGGCCGACGGTCGTGCCAGGAGTGTTCACGGTGGTGCCTTTCACTTGATCGAACCCCCGATGAGGCCCTTGGTGTAGTAGCGCTGGAGCGCGAGGAAGAGGACGACCACCGGCACCGTGGCCACGCAGGCCGTGGCCGTCAGGAGGCCGGGGTCCACGATCTGCACGCCGGGGATCTTGAAGGACGTCGTGATGTTCGTGAGCGCGAGGGGAAGGGTGTACTTGTCCTCGCTCGACAGGAAGACCACCGAGCTGAGCAGGTCGTTCCAGCCCGCCATGAACCCGAACAGGCAGACGGTCACGACGCCGGGCCAGGCGAGCGGCACCATGACGGAGCGCAACATCCGGCCGAGCCCGGCGCCGTCCAGCTGTGCCGCCTCCTCCAGCTCCGCGGGGATGCCGTCGAGCGTGTTGCGCATCACGAACACGGAGAACGGCAGCTGGAGCGTGACGAGGACGAGGACGACGCCCGTGAGCGAGTCCAGCAGGCCGAGCTTGCCGAGCACGATCGACAGCGGGGTGAGCAGGCCCTGGTACGGCACCACCATCGGGCCGAGCAGGACGACGAAGACCAGCGCGGCGAGCGGGAACCTCAGACGCGAGAGCGCGTATCCCGCGAGCGTCGCGACGACGCCGGTGAGCAGGGCGACGCTGATCGCCACGACGAACGAGTTCCGCACGTACGTGGTGATCCCGACGGAGGGGTCGAAGATGCGCGCGTAGTTCACCGCGGTGAGGTCGAGGAGCGACCCCCACCCGATCCCGTCGGCGTCGGCGGAAGCCGGCAGGAACGAGCGCAGCGCGATGTACAGGACGGGGGCGAGCGAGGCGAGCGCCAGGAGAGTTCCCCCGACCACGTACGCGGCCGACGAGAGCGAGCGGTGCCCGCCGCGCGCCCGCGGGCGTCGTGGGCCGGGGGAGGTCGCGACAGCGCCGGGCGCGGTCCGGGTGAGCGTGGTCATGGCTTCGCCTCCCCGCCGCCCGCCCGCAGGGCGCGCAGCTGGAACACGGCGAGCACGAGGATGACCGCCGTGAGGATCATCGACAGCGCCGCCCCGTAGCCGAGGTTGTACCGCACGAACGACTGCGCGTACGTGTACATCACGGCGGTGGTGGTGGCACCGCTCGGGCCACCCTTGGTGAGCACGAAGAACTGGTCGAAGACGAGCAGCGTGCCGGACACCGCGAGGATGAGGCAGAGCGCGAACTGCCGGCGGATGAGCGGGAACGTCACCGACACCTCCCGACGCCACCACCCCGCGCCGTCGATCTTCGCCGCGTCGTACACCTCGCCCGGGACGGCCTGCATGCCGGCCATGAGCAGGATCATCGCGACGCCCATGCCCTTCCACACGGTGAGGACGACGATCGCCCAGAACGCCCGTGTGGGGTCGGTGAACCACGCGGTCTGCCCGTCGGACAGGCCCACGGAGCGCAGGAGCACGTTGATCACCCCCGTGCCCGGCATGAGCATGACCGACGCCATGTAGGCGGCCGCGGTGAACCCGATGACCACCGGCACGAAGAAGGCGGTGCGCACGAACGACACCACCCTCCCCTCGCCGCGCACCATGACGGCCGCCGCGTACGAGACCAGCAGCGACGCCGGCACGAGGACGAGCGTGAACAGGACGGAGAACACGAGGGCGCGGGCGAAGGTGTCGTCGCCGAACGCCCGGACGTAGTTCGCCAGGCCGGCCGGACGGACCTCGCCGAGCAGCGGCCAGTCGGCGAACGACATGGCCACGAGCAGCACCAAGGGGATGACGAAGAAGACGAGGGACAGCAGGAGCGCCGGGGAGACGAGCAGGATCCCGAGGGCTGCCCTCCGGCCCGCGGCGCGACGGCGTCCGAACCCGGGCGGCGCGGCCTCGCCTGTGAGGGGTGCGTGAGCGGCGACCATGCGCCTCAGCCCACCTGGTTGTAGGCGTCGGCGATCAGCTGGTCCGCCTGGTCGGTCGCCTTCTCGAGCGCTGCCTGCGGGTCCGCGCCCTGGAAGATCGCCGCCTGCGAGTTCTGGGCCCACGGCCCGTTGGGGTCGTTGATCGTCGCGAAGTACGCGATGGACTTCGGCAGCCTGCCGACGGCGAGCGACCCGACCCGGTGCGACGCCCACTCGTCCTCGGCGAGCTCGTCGGCGAGCTTGAGGTCAGGGGCGATCCAGCCCGCGTCGCCGTTGATCGTCGCCGCCTCACGGTCGGTGACGAGCCACTCGAGCAGCGTCCACGCCTCGTCCGGGTGCTCCGACCCGAGCGGGATGGCGGCCTGGTTGCCGCCCAGGAACGACGCGAGCTCGCCGTCGCTGCCGGGGATGCCCGCCGCGGACCCGAACTCGTCCTCCTTGCCGGCGAACACGTTGGCGCCGGTGAACATGATGCCGACCTTGCCCGCGAGGGCGTTCTGGCTACCGACGTTTCCCGGGTCCTGGTTGGGCTCGTCGGTCGGCTGCATCAGCCCCGACTCCCACATGTCCTGGTACCAGGACACCATGTCGACCATCTCCGGGTCGTCGAAGGTGCTCGTCTGGTCCGGCCCGGCCTCGGTGAAGACGTCGCCGCCGTCGGCCCACCCGCTGGGGAACCCGGTGAACGCCTGCCCGACGCCACCGATGGTCGAGAAGCCCGTGATGTCGTCGCCGAGCCCCTGGATCTTCTCGGCGTACTCCTTGACCTGGGCGAGGTCCTTCGGCGGGGTGTCGGGGTCGAGCCCCGCCTCGGCGAAGAGCTTCTTGTTCCAGAACATCTGCGACCCCGTCAGAGCCACCGGCAGGGAGTAGACGGTGTCGTCGAGCGTGCCGACGTCGAGCCCCGCCTCCGCGACGTCGGAGAGGTTGGGCAGGGCGTTCACCTTGTCCGTGATGTCGAGGAGCTGCCCCTGCGTCGCCAGCAGCGGCGCGTTGATGATGTCGAAGTCGATGAGGTCCGGCACCGAGCCGGCCCGGATGGAGTTGGCGAACTTCGTCAGGTACTGGTCGTTGTTGACCAGCGTGACGTCGACCTTGATGTCGGGGTGGGCCTTCTCGAACGCAGCCACCTGCTTGTCGAGGGAGTTGTCGCCGTCGCGCGCCCAGACGTCCAGCGTGACGGGCCCACCGTCTCCGGCCGCGTCGTCGGAGCCGCACGCGGTGAGCGTCGTGGCGGCGGCCAGGGCAGTGACCGCGACGAGGACGAGCCTGTGTCGCCGGGCTGAGGACTTCATCGTCGATCTCCTTCGTCGGGACCGCTCGGCAACTGTGCCGCGCGTTTGCCGCAAACTATTCCGTGAGTTTCCGCTCTGTCAAGGGCGGACGGGGGCGAACCTGCCCTATGATGCGGAAACCTTGCCGTCCCATCGACGGCGGATCGGAGGAAGGACGTGGTCATGGCGCACGGACGCGTGACGCTCGCGCAGGTCGCCGAGTCCACCGGCGTCTCGATCGGCACGGTGTCGAAGGCGCTCAACGGGCGCGGCCAGCTGAGCGACGAGACGCGACGACGCGTGCTCGACGCCGCCGCGGAGCTCGGGTTCGAGCCGGGGCACGACGCGCGCGCCCAGGCCTCCGGGCGGTCGTTCATCGTCGGCGTGCTGTCGACCGACTCCTACGGCCGGTTCACCATCCCGATCCTCACGGGGGCGGAGGACACGTTCGGGGCCGGCGAGATCTCCATGCTCCTCGCGGAGTCCCGCGGCGACCCCATCCGCGAGCGGCACTACGTGCAGACCCTGCGCAGCCGGAACGTCGACGGCATCATCGTCGCCGGCCGGACCAGCGACACCCGGGGCTCGATCACGTCGCTGCTCGGCGTCCCCGCCGTCTACGCCCTCTCCCCCTCGGACGATCCGGACGACGTCTCGGTGGTGCCGGACGACGCGGGAGGCGCGGCCCGCGCGATCGAGCACCTCGTCGGGACGGGCCGGCGCCGGATCGCCGTGATCGTCGGACCGCGGCGGCACACGGCGAGCAACCACCGGGTGGACGGGGCGACGCGCGCGCTTCGCGAGCTCGGCGCCGAGCTCGCCGGCGGCGAGGTGCTCTACGGGGAGTGGACGGAGCGGTGGGGCTACGAGGCGGCCCGGCGGCTGCTGGAGACGACCACCCTCGACGGCGTGTTCTGCGCCAACGACCAGATCGCTCGCGGTGTGCTGGAGTGCCTCCGGGAGAGCGGCGTGACCGCCCCGGACGCCGTCGGCGTCGTCGGCGTCGACAACTGGGACGTCATCGTCGAGGCCGCCCGACCCAGCATCACCTCGGTCGACCTCAACCTGCGCGCGGTCGGCCGCCGCGCCGCGGAGCTGCTCGTCCGCAAGATCGGCGGCGAGGACGTGCCGGGCGGCGTCGAGCTCGTCGACTGCATCCTCGTGCCCCGGCTCTCGACCTGAGCGGCCGGGCGCGCGTCGCCCCGGGTACGACGACGGCCCCTGCCCGCGTG
>NZ_JBHVBO010000019.1:0-43507 GCF_042668085.1 Isoptericola sp. NPDC057391
GGACGTCCTTGGGGAGCTTGCTGAAAAGCGGGGCGTGCGGATTGCGGTTCTTGGCCGCCTCCCGTCGGGCGATCGCCGCGTCCGTCTGGTCACCGCAGGCGCGCTGGATGCCCATCACCGCGATCGTGCCGCCGTCGGCGAGGTCGAGCCGCACCCACGGGTCGTTCGGGCCGAGCCGGACCTCGACGATCTCCGGCCACGCGAGCGTCCGGGACCGGACGAGGTTGCGCACCCGCAGGCCCTCCTCCGACGGCACGGCGTGCACGCCGCCGAGCCGCCACAGCAGCCAGGTCACGCCCAGCGCGAAGACGACGAAGGAGATTTTGTTCACCGCGGCGGCGCCCATCGGCCCGTTCGAGCCGAGACCGACGACGACGCTGCCGACCGCGGCGACCACCCACACGAACCAGGCGGCGACCTGGCCCCACAGCGGGCGGAACGTGCGGAACCGTGACGTGCTCATGCCCACCACGCTGCCACCGCCCGCGCGTGCTCGACAGGTCGGCGGGCGCCGACCCGCCGGGTCACAGGCGGCTGGCGTGGATGGAGGTGACGATGATGCCGCGCGCCCCCACCTCGTACAGCGCGTCCATCACGCGGTTGGTCTCCGAGCGCTTCACCATCGACCGCACCGCCGCCGACTCGCCGTTGTGCAGCGGCGACACGGTGGGCGACTCGAAGCCGGGCGTCACCGCGACCGCGGCGTCCACGAGCTCCATCGGCACGTCGTAGTCCATGAGCACGTACTCGTGCGCGGTGATGACGCCCTGGAGGCGACGGGTGAGCACCTCCAGCCCCGCCGGCTCCGCCACGTCGCTGCGGCGGATGAGCAGCGCCTCGGAGCGCAGGATCGGCTCGCCGAACACCTCCAGGCCCGCCGCGCGCAGCGTGGTGCCCGTCTCGACGACGTCGGCGATGACGTCCGCGACGCCGAGGCGCACGGAGCTCTCCACGGCGCCGTCCAGGTGCACCACGGCCGACGGCTCGATCCCCCGCTCGCGCAGGTACGAGCGGACGAGCGTGTCGTACGACGACGCCACGCGTCGGCCGGTGATCTGCGCGACGTCGGTGATCGTGCCGGCGGGCGCCGCGAAGCGGAACGTGGAGGCGGCGAAGCCCAGCGGGAGGTGCTCGACGGCGTCGGCCCCCGAGTCGAGCAGCAGGTCCCGGCCGGTGATGCCGACGTCGACGGTGCCGGACCCCACGTACACCGCGACGTCGCGCGGGCGCAGGAAGAAGAACTCGGCGCCGTTGTCCGGGTCCGCGAGCACCAGCTCACGGGTGTCGCGGCGCTGGCGGTAGCCCGCCTCGCGCAGCATGTCGGAGGCCGGGACGGAGAGGGACCCCTTGTTGGGGACGGCGATACGGAGCACAGCGGTTACCTCGCTCGGATCAGGGCTGGGGTTCAGGACGGGACGTGTCGGGCGACTGGGCGCGCGCGACGGACGACGGGGCCGCACCGCGGGCGGTGCGGCCCCGGTCCGGGCGCTCACAGATGCGCGTACACGTCCTCGAGCGTCAGTCCCTTGGCCAGCATGAGCACCTGCAGGTGGTACAGCAGCTGCGAGATCTCCTCCGCGGCGGCCTCGTCGGTCTCGTGCTCGGCGGCCATCCAGACCTCGGCCGCCTCCTCCACGATCTTCTTGCCGATCGCATGCACGCCGGCGTCCAGCTCGGCCACGGTCCCCGACCCGACGGGGCGGGTCGCGGCCTTCTCGGTCAGCTCGGCGAACAGGGAGTCGAACGTCTTCACCCGCCCAGCCTAGACGCCGGGACCCCTCTCTCCGGGCCGGGTTCCGGTCCTCGGGACGGTGAGTTCTGGATGTTCAGGGCGCTTGGCACACTATTTTTCCGAAGGTATGGCGAGGTCATGGGAGGCGCCGTCCGCTGCCTCAGTGCGCGTGGGCCGACGCCAGACCGCGCAGGGCCTCGATCTCCGCCGGGACGTCGTCGGCCCCGTACACCGCGGAGCCCGCCACGAAGACGTTCGCCCCCGCGTCCGCCGCCCGCTCGATCGTGTCGCGCGACACTCCCCCGTCGACCTGGATCCAGACGTCGAGCCCCGACTCCCCCACCGCCTGCCGGGCCCGCCGGATCTTCGGCAGCGTGCCGTCGATGAACGACTGCCCGCCGAAGCCGGGCTCCACGGTCATGACGAGGATCATGTCGATCTCCGGCAGGAGGTCGAGGAACGG
Organism: Isoptericola sp. NPDC057391; assembly: GCF_042668085.1. Taxonomy (NCBI): domain Bacteria; kingdom Bacillati; phylum Actinomycetota; class Actinomycetes; order Micrococcales; family Promicromonosporaceae; genus Isoptericola; species Isoptericola sp. NPDC057391. The sequence continues at coordinate 2,196 of NZ_JBHVBO010000019.1, forward strand.
CTCCACGGGCGTGGCCGGCCGGAGCGCGACGCCCGCCCGCGCGCCCAGGCGCCGCAGCTCGCGCGCGAGGCGCACCGGGGCCGTGGCTGCCTCCGCGTGGAACGTCACCGAGGCGGCGCCGGCCTCCGCGTACGCCGGCGCCCAGCGGTCCGGGTCGTCGATCATCAGGTGCGCGTCGATCGGCACCGGGGAGACCTGCGACAGCCGTTCGAAGACCGGCAGCCCCAGCGTGAGGTTCGGCACGAAGTGGTTGTCCATGACGTCCACGTGGGCGTAGTCGGCGGTGGCGATGGCCCCCAGGTCGCGCTCGAGGTTCGCGAAGTCGGCCGACAGGATGCTCGGGTTGATCAGCGCAGGCATGCGCCCAGCGTAGGCGGCGCAGCCACTACGCTCGCCCCGTGCCACCGCTCCCCTCCCCCGCCGAGCCGTCGCCGACGACCGCCGCACCGACGACCGCCGCACCGACGACCGCCGCACCGACGGCTGTTGCGGCGCCGGTCGTGCGCGCCGCCGTCGCGGACGACCTGCCCACCGTCGCGGCGATCCTCGAGCCGTACGTCACCGGCACGGCCGTGACGTTCGACGAGCAGACTCCCGACGTCGCCACCTGGCGGCAGCGCCTCGTCGACCTCGACGCCCGCGGCCTGCCGTTCCTCGTGGCCGAGGTCGACGGCGCCGTCGTCGGCTACGCGTACGCGGCGCCCTGGCGGCCCAAGGCCGCCTACCGGTACACGGTCGAGGACACGATCTACCTCGCGCCCGCCGCCCAGGGCCGGGGCGTCGGCTCCCTGCTCATGACGGCGCTGCTCGAGGCCTGCACGCGCGCCGGCGTGCGGCAGGTCGTCGCCGTCGTGGCCGACGACCCCGCGGCGGCCGGCTCGCTCCCCCTGCACCGGCGGTTCGGCTTCGAGGTCGCCGGCGTGCTGCGCGACGTCGGGGTCAAGCACGGCCGCTCCGTGAGCACGACGCTGCTGCAGCGCACCCTCGCCTGACGAGGGGTCGGTCAGCGGAGCCGGCGCAGCAGCGTGACGTGCATCGCGTCGGTGCCGTGCACGTGCGGCCACAGCTGGACGTCCAGGCCGTGCGCCCCGCCGTCGTCGGCGCCCAGGTCGATGTCCGCGCCGGGCACCAGCGCGCCGCGCAGCGCCGACCGGGCGTCGATCCGCTCCGCGTCGTCGCGGCGGCGCAGCACGTCGTCGACCACGAGCCGCGTCTCCGCCAGGTGCGGGGAGCAGGTGACGTACGCGACGACCCCGCCGGGACGCACCGCGTCGAGGGCGGACCCGAGCAGCTCCCGCTGCAGCACCGTCAGCGTGCCGAGGTCCGCCGGCGTGCGACGCCAGCGCGACTCGGGGCGACGGCGCAGGGCGCCGAGCCCGGTGCAGGGGGCGTCGACGAGCACCCGGTCGTAGGCGGCGGGCTCCTCGGCGCCGACCTCCCGCCCGTCGCCCGTGCGCACGCGCTCGACGACGTCGCCCGGCACGGCGCGCAGGGCCCGCTCGACGAGGCGCGCACGGTGCGGCTGCACCTCGTTGGCGACGAGGGTGGCACCCCGCTCCCCCGCGAGCGCCGCGAGGAGCGCGGCCTTGCCGCCCGGCCCGGCGCAGAGGTCGAGCCAGCGGGCGTCCGGTCCGTCGAGCGGGGCTCCCGCGAGGGCGAGGGTGACGAGCTGGGAGCCCTCGTCCTGCACGCCGGCGCGGGCGTCCGCGACGGCGGGCAGCGCGGCGGGGTCGCTGCCGCCGGCGAGGACGAGCGCGGTGGGCGCCCAGCGGCCCGCCTCGAGCCGTACGTCGGCGTCGTGGGCCTGCTCCCGGAGGACCTCCGGGCCGGCGAGGCCGGGGCGCGCGACGAGCGTGACGCGGGGCGCGGCGTTGTCGGCGTCGAGGAGGTCGGCGATCTCGTCCGGGCTGCGGCCGTGGCCCGCGAGCGCCTCGCGCAGTGCGCGGGCGATCCACACGGGGTGCGAGCCGGTGGTGGCGAGGGCGGTGACGGCGTCGGGCGCCTCCTCGGTGAGGAGGGAGAGCCAGTCCTCGAGGGGGGTGCGTCCGACGGCGCGCAGGACGGCGTTGACCATCTGGGCGGGCCCGGCGCCCACGCGGTCGCGGGCGAGGGCGACAGTCTCGGAGACCGCGGCGTGGGACGGGACGCGCATGCCGAGGAGCTGGTGCGTCCCGAGGCGGAGCACGTCGAGCACCTCGGGGTCGAGCTGGTCGAGGGGGCGTGTCACGCAGCGGGCGAGGATCGCGTCGTAGCGTCCGCGCAGGCGCAGGGTGCCGTACGCGAGCTCGGTGGCGAAGGCGGCGTCGCGCCCGGTGATGCGGCGCTCGCGCAGCAGGGGCGGCAGCACGAGGTTGGCGTAGGCGTCGGAGCCGTCGACCTGGCGCAGGACGTCGTAGGCGGCGGTGCGGGCGGGGTCGGTGCGGCGGCGGCGTTCGCCGGGTGCCTGGGCGCTGCGGTGCGTCTCGCCGCGGGTGCGGGCGGCGCTGCGCTGGCGGCCCTTGCTGTTGCGGGAGCGGTCCGCGCTCATCGGGCGTCCTGCCCGAGGCGCAGGCCGGCGTCCGCGGTGTCTCCGGTGAAGAGACCTCGGGCGCCGCGGGCCCAGTCCGCGGCGGACATCGGCTTCTTGCCCACGGGCTGCACCTGGCCGAGGGCGACGGCGTGGGTGGCGGTGCCGACGAGAACCTCCTTCTTGCCGGCGCGCACCTCGCCGGGGGCGAGGTCGGTGACGTCGGGGCGCGGGGTGACGGGGCCGAGCCCGAGGCGGGCCCCGGGGGCGGCGTCGGGGCCGGTGGTGGGTGGCAGCGTGGTCCACGCCCCGGGGGCGGGGGTGACGGCCCGCACGCGGCGGTCGACGGCGAGGGCGGGGTCGTCCCAGCGGACGCGGGCGTCGTCGGTCGTGACCTTCGGCGCGAGGGAGGCGCCGTCGGCGGGCTGCGGCTGGGGGGCGAGGCGGCCGTCCTCGAGGGCGTCGAGGGTCGCGACGAGCAGGTCGGCGCCGCTGGTGGCGAGGCGGCCGAGCAGGTCGCCGGAGGTGTCGCGGGGGCGGATCGTCTCGGTGGCGGTGCCGAGCACGGGGCCGGTGTCCATGCCCTCGTCGAGGAGGAACGTGGTGGCGCCCGTGACCTCGTCGCCCGCGAGGACGGCGTGCTGCACGGGGGCGGCCCCGCGCCACGCGGGCAGCACGGAGAAGTGCAGGTTGACCCAGCCGAGCCGGGGCGCGGCGAGCACGTCGGGGCGCAGCAGGTGCCCGTACGCCACGACGGGTGCGGCGTCGACGTCGAGCTCCCGCAGGCGGGCGAGGAACTCCTCGCCGCGGGGGCGCTCGGTGAGCACCGGGGTGCCGGCCTCCTCGGCCGCGAGGCGTACGGGGCTGGGCACGAGGCGGCGGCCGCGTCCGGCGGGCGCGTCGGCCCGGGTCAGGACGGCCACGACCTCGTGGCGTGACGCCAGGAGGGCGCGCAGGGAGGGGACGGCAGGGTCGGGGGTTCCGGCGAAGAGCAGGCGCACCACCCGATCGTAGTCGGGCGGCGACGCGCGGCGGCCCGGTCGGGGCGGGCCGGCTGACCGCGCCTACCGTGAGACGGGCAGCCCGAGGGAGCGCAGCGAGGCGCGCAGCGCGGGGGTGTCCGTGAAGCGGACGGCGTGGAAGCCCAGCTCGCGGGCCGCGGCGACGTTGGCGGGACTGTCGTCCACGAAGACGGCGCGGGAGGGCTCGACGTCGTGCGTGACCGCGAGGTGGCGGAAGATCGCCGGGTCGGGCTTTGCGAGGCCCACGCGCCCGGAGACGACGACGTGCTCCATGCGGGCCGTGGCGGGGGCGGCGCCGGCGGCGTGCCGGAACAGCTCGGCGGACCAGTTCGTGAGCCCGAGGAGGCGCACGCCTGCGGCGCGCAGCTCCTCGACGAGCTCCGCCGAGCCCGGCACGGGGCCGGTCAGGGTGCCGGGGAAGCCCGCCACGTACTCGTCCAGGAGGGGCTGCAGGTGGGGACGGTCGTCGAGGCTCGCGCGGGCGTCGGCCCAGCTGCGGCCGGCGTCCTGGGCGAGGTTGAACGCCGGGAAGTCGATCTCCGCCATCCACGCGTCGACCTCGGCGCGGGTGCGGCCGGGGAACGCCCCGTAGGGGTCCCAGCCGACGAGCACGTTGCCGAAGTCGAGCACCACGGTGTCGACGAGGGCTGCGGCGGGGGCGGTCATCAGAGCATCTCCTTCGGGTCGACCTGCACGCGGACGGTGCCGCCCTCGCGCCGGGCGGAGCGGACGGCGAGGGAGGCGCGCAGCTGTGCGGCGAGCTCCCCGCCCTGGGCGAGCGGCACGCGCAGCACGGTGCGCACCTGCGGCTCGAGGGTGGCGCCGCGCCGCGGGTCGGCGTCGGGCTGCTCGACGGGGCCGAGCACGGTGTCCGGACCGGCGAGGGCGACCCTGCCGACGAGGGCGTCCACGGCCCCCCGGTCCCCCGTGACGGCCGCGACGCGGACCGTGGGCGGCAGCGCCAGCTCGCGGCGCTCGCCGAGCTCCCGGTCGGCGAGACCACCGGGGTCGTAGCGCACGAGGGCACCGGTCGGGGCGGGGGCGGCGTCCCCGACGAGGAGCACCTGCCCGCCCGCGCGGGCGGGGTGCACGAGGGCCGCCGCGGCGAGCCAGCGGTGCAGCGCCTCCGTGGCAGTGGCGAGCCCGGTGCCCGCGGTGGCGACGGCGGCGTCGAGCAGGAGGGCGACGGCGTACCCGCCGTCGGCGACGGGCTCGGCGCCGGGGGTCGCGACGACGAGCGCCGGCTCGGGCCCGACCCGGTCGAGCACACCGGCGGGCGCGGAGGACGCGGACACGCGCACGGGCGTGCCCGCGAACGCCCGGCCCAGCTCCTCGGCGGTGCGGTCGGACCCCACGCGGACGGCGCGCAGCCGGGTGTCGCCGCACTCCTCGCAGCGCCAGCCGCCGGCGAGGCGTCCGCACCAGGAGCACTGCGGCGCGCCGCCGGTGCGGGTCATGCCGAGGGGGCCGTGGCAGGCCCCGCAACGGGCGGCGGTGCGGCACCTGGCGCAGGCCACGACGGGCAGGTAGCCGGTGCGCGGCACCTGCACGAGGACCGGGCCGCGGGTCAGCCCGTCGCGGGCGGCCCGCCAGGCGGCCGTCGGCAGCCGTGCGGCCGCGCCCGGGCCCTCGGCGGCGAGCTCGACGGACGTGAGCGCACGCACGCGGGGGGCGCGGGCGCGCAGCACGTCGCGGGGCGCGGCGATCTCGCGCGCCCACCCGGACGCCAGCAGCGCCTGCGCCTGCACGGTCCGCCCCGGAGACGCCAGCAGGTACGCGGCCTCCTCGAGGTCGCTGCGCAGCGCGAGGACGTCGCGCGCGTGCGGGTAGGGGGCGTGCGGCTCCGCGAGCGTGTCCTCCCCGTCGCCCCAGAGCACGACGAGCCCGAGGTCCGGCACCGGGGCGAACATCGCGGCCCGCGTCCCGACCACCACGTCCGCGAGGCCGTGGCGGGCCCGCAGGAAGGCCCGGTACCGGGGGGCGGGCCCGTCGTCGGCCAGCAGGCGCACGACGTCGTCGAGGCCGGCCCCGGCGAGGGCGCCCACGACGCGCTCGACGTCGCGGCCGTCCGGCGCGACGACGAGGACGCGGCGCCCCCCGGCGACGGTGGCACGTGCCGCCTGCGCGACGGCCTCGGCCCAGTGCGGCACGTGCGCCGGCCCGTCCCCGGACGGCGGCGCCAGCCCGGGCAGCGGCGTCCACACGGCCCGCGGCGCACCCCCGGCGAGCAGGTGGCGGCAGAACGCCTCCCCGCCGAGGTAGGACTCCCACGCGGCCACGGAGCCCGCAGCGACGGGCCGCACCGCCCGAGGACTCCTGGGAGGCAGAGCAGGCACGGTCGGCGCGTGGGTCGTCGCGGCGCCCCCGGACGCGCCCTGGGCGGCCTCACGGGCCTCCTGAGGGGCCTCCTCGCCTGTCGACGCGCCGTCGGCGACGTCATCGACGCTCTCCTCAGCCGCGTCGTCCGGCACGGCCGTTCCCCCGACGTCGGCCTCGACGTCGGCCTCGGGCTCCGCGAGTGCGGCGAGGACCTCCTTCTCGACGCGGGCGTGCCGCGGCGGCACGGCGAGGCGCAGCACGTCAGCGAGGGTGCCCGCGTACCGGTCGGCGACGGCGCGGGCCAGCCGCAGCACGGGCTCCGACAGCACCGGGTCGGCCGAGACCACGCGCTTGAGCGGCACGAGCCGACCGTCGTGGTCGGACGTCTCCCGACGCTCCACCACGTAGCCGGCCACCTCCTGCGGCCCGAACCGCGCACGCACCCGGACGCCGGGCCGGGCGTCGTCGGCCATCGGCACGGGCACCAGGTAGTCGTACGGACGGTCCAGGTGAGCCGGCTGCAGGTCCAGCACCACGCGCGCGACGGGCAGGTCGTCGGCGACGGGCGTCGCGCCCAGGGCCGCCTTCCCGCCCTTCCCGGGCTTGCGCCGCCCCTTCGCCCCGGCGTCGCGCGGTGCCGGGACGTCGTCGAGCCCGAGCAGCGCGGGCTGCTCGGGCTCGGAGATGTCGGTCACGAGGCCATCCCATCACGCCCCGCCCACGAGCCCGCACCGTCTCCACCGACCGCGGTGACGGCGCGACACGAGGGTCCGGTCATCAGGACACCGCGAGACGAACGCTGAGCGTGGCGGCAACCACGGACGCGACCACGGACGCGACAAAGCGAAGAATCAGACCGCAGCCCGCAGCGCGTCGACACGGTCCGTGCGCTCCCAGGTGAATCCGGACAGCTCGCGGCCGAAGTGGCCGTAGGCGGCGGTCGCGGCGTACACCGGGCGCAGCAGGTCGAGGTCGCGGATGATCGCCGCGGGGCGCAGGTCGAACACGGTCTCGATGGCGGCGGCGATCCGCTCGGTGGGGACCGTCTCGGTGCCGAAGGTCTCGACGTACAGGCCCACGGGGTGCGCCTTGCCGATCGCGTAGGCGACCTGCACCTCGCACCGGCGCGCCAGCCCGGCCGCGACGACGTTCTTCGCGACCCAGCGCATCGCGTACGCCGCGGACCGGTCGACCTTGGACGGGTCCTTGCCGGAGAAGGCGCCGCCGCCGTGGCGCGCCATGCCGCCGTACGTGTCGACGATGATCTTGCGGCCGGTGAGGCCGGCGTCGCCCTGCGGACCGCCGACGACGAACTTGCCCGTCGGGTTGACGATGAGCCGCGCGTCCGCGGTCTCGACGCCCGTCTCCTGGGCCACCTGGGCCAGCACCGGGGCGATGACGATGTCGGCCACCTCGCGCTGCAGCTTCTCCTGCACGATGTCGGCGTCGTGCTGGGTGGACAGCACGACGGTGTCGATCCGCACCGGACGGTCGCCGTCGTACGCGACGGTCACCTGGGTCTTGCCGTCGGGGCGCAGCCCGGGCAGCTCGCCCGAGCGGCGCACGGCCGACAGCCGCTCGGCGAGCCGGTGCGACGTCCAGATGGGCAGCGGCATCAGCGACGGCGTCTCGTCCGTGGCGTACCCGAACATCAGGCCCTGGTCGCCCGCGCCCTGCGCGTCGAGGGGGTCGCGGTCGAGGCCCGGCCCGGAGGCGTCGTCGCGCTCCTCGAGGCTCTTGTCGACGCCCTGCGCGATGTCGGGCGACTGCTGGCCGATCGACACCGAGACGCCGCAGGAGTCGCCGTCGAACCCGATGGCCGACGACGTGTAGCCGATGCGGCGCACCACCTCGCGCACGATCTGCGGGATCTCCACGTACGCGTCGGTGGTGACCTCGCCGGCCACGTGCACGAGCCCCGTGGTCACCATCGTCTCGACCGCCACGCGCGAGCGCGGGTCCTGCGCGAGCAGCGCGTCGAGGATCGCGTCGGAGATCTGGTCGCAGACCTTGTCCGGGTGGCCCTCGGTCACGGACTCGGACGTGAACAGGCGCAGCGCATCGGTCATGGCGGACAGCCTACGGGCAGGGGGCCGCCTGACCAGGCCCCCCAGAGAGGAAAAGTCTCACATGCTGGGGAGAATCTCAGATGCTGGGCAGCGTCTTTGCCACGACGTCCCAGATCGCGTCGGCGACCTCGCGCTTCGTGCCGGCGGCCTCGGCCACGACCTCGCCGCGCCCGTCGAGCACCGTGACGGCGTTGGTGGGTGCGCCGAAGCCGCGCCCGGAGCCCACGGCGTTCACCGCAAGCAGGTCGGCCCCCTTGCGCAGGGCCTTGCGGCGCCCGTGCTCGAGCACGGAGCCGTCCGCGTCGCCGGTCTCGGCCGCGAAGCCGACGACGAGCTGCCCAGGGCGCAGCCGGTCGTGGGCGAGCTCCGCGAGCACGTCCGGGTTCTCCACCAGGGTGATCGGCGCCGGGCCCGCGCCCGGCACCTTCTTGATCTTGGCGTCCGGCACGTCGGCCGGGCGGAAGTCGGCCACCGCCGCGGCCATCACGACGACGTCCGCGCCCGGCGCGCCCTCGCGCACGGCGTCGCGCAGCTCGGCGGTGGTCTCCACCGGGACGACGACGACGCCCGACGCCCGCGTGGCCTCGCACACGGCGTCGTCGAGGTTGGCGGCGACGAGCGTGACCTCGGCGCCGCGAGCCCGGGCGGCCTCGGCCAGCGCGGCGCCCTGGCGGCCGCTGGACCGGTTGCCGATGAAGCGCACCGGGTCGATCGGCTCGCGGGTGCCGCCCGCGGAGACGACGACGGTGCGGCCCGACAGGTCCCCGTGGTGCCCGCTCCCGGTCGCCGAGGCGTCCGCGCCCGCCGCGCCCGCCACGTCCGACGCGCCCGCCACGTCCGACGCGGCCGCGAGGGCCACGCGGGCGATCTCCTCGGGCTCGGGCAGCCGACCCGGCCCGGTGTCGGCGCCGGTGAGGCGGCCGCTGGCCGGCTCGATCACCGTGACGCCGCGCTCGCGCAGCGTCGCCACGTTGGCGCGGGTGGCGGGGTGCTCCCACATCTCGGTGTGCATGGCGGGAGCCATGACGACCGGGCAGCGCGCGGTGAGCAGCGTCGAGGTGAGGAGGTCGTCCGCCCGGCCGGTCGCCGCCCGGGCGAGCAGGTCCGCCGTCGCGGGGGCGACGACGACGAGGTCGGCGCCCTGCCCGAGCGCGACGTGCGGGACGTGCGCGACGTCCTCGAAGACCTCGTCCGTGACGGGCTCGCCGGACAGCGCCTCGAACGTGGGCGCCCCGACGAACCGCAGCGCCGACGCGGTGGGGATCACGCGCACCGCGTGCCCCTGCTCGCGCAGCAGCCGCAGCAGCAGCGCGGCCTTGTACGCGGCGATGCCGCCGCTGACGCCGAGCAGGATCCTCATCGCGCGCTCCCTCGTCGCCGCAGGGAGACGCCGGTCGCCGACCGGCGTCAGGCCGTCAGAAGGTGATCTCGTCGCCGGGGTCGGCGACCGGCTCCGCGGCGGCCGCGGGCTTCTCCTCGACCGGGGTCGAGGTGAGCAGGCCCTCGTTGATCTCGCGCATGGCGATGGAGAGCGGCTTCTCCTGGTTGCGGGTCTCGACCAGCGGGCCCACGTTCTCCAGCAGGCCCTCGTTGAGCTGCGAGTAGTAGGCGTTGATCTGGCGGGCGCGCTGGGACGCGTACAGCACGAGGCCGTACTTCGAGTCGGTGCGCTCGAGCAGCTCGTCGATCGGCGGGTCGGTGATGCCGATGGGCTGGGCCACGGTTCCGGCCATGGGTCACACTCCAGACAAAGTTCGGTGACGAGACGTCAGGGGGTCAGCGGTCCATCCTACCCGCGGTGGCGCGCCGACCTACAGCGCGACCCGGGGTGCTGCGACGGAGGTCACGCCCATCACCCGCGCGAGCCGGTCCGTGGCGTGGGTGACGTCGTCGTTGACGATCGTCACGTCGAACTCGGCCTCCGCGGCGAGCTCGGTGCGCGCCGTGCTCAGGCGGCGTTCACGCTCCTCCGCGTCCTCCGTGCCGCGGCCGACGAGTCGCCGCACCAGCTCCTCGAAGCTCGGCGGGGCGAGGAAGACGAACTGCGCGGCGAGCCCCCGCGACGCGACGGCCTCGCGCACCTGCCGGGCGCCCTGCAGGTCGATCTCCAGCAGCGTGGGCACGCCGGCGGCGAGGTGCTCCTCGACCGGCCCGCGGGGCGTGCCGTACCGGTGACGGCCGTGCACCACCGCCCACTCGAGCATCTGCCCCTCGGCGACCATGCGGTCGAACTCCTCGGGCGAGACGAAGAGGTAGTGCACGCCGTGCACCTCCCCCGGGCGCGGGGGGCGCGTCGTCGCCGACACCGACAACCACACCTGCGGGTAGCGGGCGCGCACGTCCGCGGAGACGGTGCCCTTGCCGACGGCCGTCGGTCCGGCGAGCACGGTCAGCCGCGCCGGCGCCGCCCCCGCGCCCAGGGCGTCGGGCGCGTCGTCGGGAGCGCTGTCCGGCGCGGTGACGGGGGCGTGCTGCGGTGCCGGACGGCCGGCGGGTGGTGCGGAAATGTCAGCCAAACCTCTCGATGAGCGCCGAAGCCTGGTGCGGCCCGAGGCCGCGGACCCGGCGGGTCTCGGCGATCCCGATCTCCTCCATGATCGCCCGGGCCTTCACCTTACCGACCCCCGGGAGCGACTCGAGCAGCGAGACGACCTTGAGCTTGCCCACGACGTCGTCCTTCTGCCCCTGCTCGATCACGTCCTTGAGGGAGCCCTGGGAGTACTTCAACCGGTTCTTGATCTCCGCGCGGACGCGCCGAGCCTCGGCCGCCTTCTCGAGAGCCGCAGCACGCTGTTCCGGGGTGAGAGGGGGGAGAGCCACGCAAGTCACCTACTTTGTCGGTCCGCCTGATGAGGGAACTGCTCCCTCGAAAGTAGCCACGACCTGCGAAGGCGGCAATCCGTAGCGCAGGGCGGGTCGCCCTCCGACCGGGAGGAAAGCGGCATTCGGGTCACGACATCGTCGCAGGTCGCGGCCTGCGCCGAAAAGTGCTCCTCCGTCCCGCGCTCGGCGCCCTACGGTCGGGTCATGCCGACCGACCCGAGCACCACCCCGCACGCCATGCCGGACGCCGTCGAGGACGGGTGGTTCCCCGAGAGCGTGGCCGCGTCCTACGACTCCTCGACGGACCGCGAGTTCGACCCGGCGGTCGTCGCGCGCACGGTGGACGTGCTCGCCGGGCTCGCCGGCGACGGCGCCGCCCTCGAGCTCGCCGTGGGCACCGGTCGCGTCGCCGCGCCCCTCGCCCTGCGCGGCGTGCCGGTGCACGGCATCGAGCTGTCGCGCGCCATGGCGGCGCGCGTCGCGGACAAGCCCGGCGGCGACCGCGTGGCGGTGACCGTCGGCGACATGACGAGCGCGCGCGTGCCCGGGGAGTTCTCCCTCGCCTACCTCGTGTTCAACACGATCGGGAACGTCACGACGCAGGACGGCCAGGTGGACTGCTTCCGCACCGCGGCGGCGCACCTACGCCCCGGCGGGCACTTCGTGGTCGAGGTCGGCGTCCCGCCGCTGCGCCGGATGCCGCCCGGGCAGGACACCGTGCCGTTCACCGTCGCGCCCGACGGCGCCGGCGGCGGGTACGTGGGCTTCGACCGGCTCGACGTGGTCACCCAGCGGTTCACGTCGAACCACGTCACCGTGGGGCCGGACGGCACCGGCCGGTTCCGGTGGCTGCCGTTCCGGTACGTCTGGCCGGCCGAGCTGGACCTCATGGCGCGGATCGCCGGGATGCGCCTGGTGCACCGCTGGGAGGACTGGGACCGCACGCCCTTCACGGCCGACAGCGAGCGGCACGTGTCCGTGTGGCAGGTCGCCGCGTCCTGACCACGCTGGGGAGCACGACGGGCCCGCCCCCGGAAGTCTCCATAGGGGGCGGGCCCGTCGTCCGCTCCGAGAGCGCCGCGGCGTCAGGGACGCAGCGCGGCCCGCGCGTCCGCGACGGCGGTCGCCGCGGCGGCGCGCAGCCCCTCGGCGTCGGGCCCCGCGGCGAGGACGCCCCGGGACGACGACGCGAGCACCTGCCGTCGGGCGTCCCCGAACGCCGAGGCGAGCTCCCGCTCCCCCGCGCCCTGTGCGCCCACGCCGGGCGCCAGCAGCGGACCGCGCACCGCCACGAGGTCCGTCCCGGTCTCCCGGGCGGCGTCGCCGACGGTGGCGCCCACGACGAGGCCGACCGAGCCCATCGGCAGCCCCTCGGCGACGGCACCGGCGTTCAGCGCCGCCGCCTGGGCGGCGACCGACGCCGCCACGCTCGCGCCGTCGGGCCCGACGGCGTGCTGCACCTCGTGGCCCTCCGGGTTGGAGGTGAGGCACAGCACGAAGATCCCGCGCCCGGTGCGGGCGGCCAGCTCGGCGGCCGGCGCCAGCGACCCGAAGCCGAGGTAGGGCGACACCGTCACGGCGTCCCCGGCGAGCGGCGAGCCGTCCGCCAGGAAGGCGTCCGCGTACGCGCCCATGGTCGAGCCGATGTCGCCGCGCTTCGCGTCGACGATCGTCAGCGTCCCGACGGCCCGCGACGCGGCGATCACGTCCTCCAGCGCCGCGACGCCGGCCGAGCCGTGCCGCTCGAAGAACGCGGCCTGCGGCTTGAGGGCCGCGACCCGCCCGCCGAGCGCGTCCACGACGCGCAGCCCGAACTCGCGGACGCCGGCGGCGTCGTCGGCCAGCCCCCAGGCCGCGAGCAGCGACGCGTGCGGGTCGATGCCCACGCACAGCGGCCCGTGCGCGTCCATCGCCGCGGCGAGGCGGGCACCGAAGGGCGCCGCCCCGCTCACGCCGGCACCCCCGCCGCCGCGCCCGCACCGAGCCGCTCGCGCGTCGCCGCCGTGTGCTCCTGCAGGCTCGCGACGTCGAACGGGCCGCCGCGCACCGCCTCGATGCCCTGCACCGCCGCGGCGAGCTGGTCCACCGTGGTGATCATCGGCTTGTCGGCCGCCGTGGTGGCCGCGCGGATCTCGTAGCCGTCGGCGCGCGCGCCCTGGCCGGACGGCGAGTTGACCACGAGGTCCACGTCGCCGTCGGTGATGAGGTCGACGATCGTCGGCTCGCCGTCGGCGCCGCGGCCCTCGGAGAACTTCCGCACCACCGTGCTGCCGATGCCGTTGCGGCGCAGCACCTGCGCCGTGCCGGCCGTGGCGAGCACCTCGAAGCCCAGCTCCGCGAGCCGCTTCACCGGGAAGATGATCGAGCGCTTGTCGCGGTCGGCGACCGACACGAACACCCGGCCCGCGGTCGGCAGCCCGCCGAACGCGGCGGCCTGCGACTTCGCGAACGCGTGCGGGAAGTCCTTGTCGAAGCCCATGACCTCGCCGGTGGAGCGCATCTCCGGGCCGAGCACCGTGTCGACGACCTGACCCTCGGCGGTGCGGAACCGCTTGAAGGGCAGCACGGCCTCCTTGACGGCCAGCGGCGCGCCCAGGTCGAGGGTGCCGCCGTCGCCCTCGGGCAGGACGCCCGCCGCGCGCAGCTCGGCGATCGACTCGCCAACCATGACCCGGGCCGCGGCCTTGGCCATCGAGGTACCCGTCGCCTTGGACACGAAGGGCACGGTGCGCGACGCGCGCGGGTTCGCCTCGAGCACGTACAGGACGTCCGAGACGAGCGCGTACTGCACGTTGAGCAGGCCCCGCACGCCGACGCCCTTCGCGATCGCCTCGGTGGAGCGACGGATGCGCTCGACCTCCGCGGCCGACAGCGAGACCGGCGGCAGCACGCAGGCCGAGTCGCCCGAGTGGATGCCGGCCTCCTCGATGTGCTCCATGACGCCGCCGAGGAACATCTCCTCGCCGTCGTACAGGGCGTCGACGTCGATCTCCATCGCGTCGTCGAGGAAGCGGTCGATGAGCAGCGGCGCGGGCAGCAGGCCGCCCGCGGTGCGCTCGTCCGCCGCAGCCGCCTCGAGCGCGCGCTCGACGTACTCGGTGAGCTGCTCGGCGGAGTAGACGATCTCCATGCCGCGACCGCCCAGCACGTACGACGGGCGCACCAGCACCGGGTAGCCGATCGTCTCGGCCACCTCGCGGGCCTGGCCCAGCGAGCGGGCCGTGCCGAACGCCGGCGCGGGCAGGCCGGCGTCGAGCAGGACCTGGCCGAAGATGCCGCGGTCCTCCGCGGCGTCGATGGCCTCCGGCGAGGTGCCGAGGATCGGCACGCCCGCGTCGGCGAGGCGCTGCGCGAGAGCGAGCGGCGTCTGCCCGCCGAGCTGCACGATGACGCCCTTGACGGGGCCCGCGGCGAGCTCGGCCTCGTAGACCTCGAGGACGTCCTCGAACGTGAGGGGCTCGAAGTACAGCCGGTCGGAGGTGTCGTAGTCCGTCGAGACGGTCTCCGGGTTGCAGTTGACCATGACGGTCTCGTACCGCTCCGACAGGGTCAGGGCCGCGTGCACGCACGAGTAGTCGAACTCGATGCCCTGGCCGATCCGGTTCGGGCCCGACCCCAGGATGATGACGGCCTCGCGCTCGCGGGGCGCCACCTCGGTCTCCTCGTCGTAGGACGAGTAGTGGTACGGCGTGCGGGCCGCGAACTCCGCGGCGCAGGTGTCGACCGTCTTGTAGACCGGGCGGACGCCGAGGGCGCGCCGCACCTCGCGGACGGTGGCCTCCCCCGCCGGGCCCATGCCGCGCAGCCGCGCGACCTGCACGTCGGACAGGCCGTGCCGCTTGGCGCGGCGCAGCACCTCCTCGGTGAGCGTGGGGCTCGCGGCGACCTCGGCGGCGACCTCGTTCATCAGCAGGATCTGGTCGAGGAACCAGGGGTCGATCTTGGTCGCGTCGAACACGGCCTCGAGGGTGGTGTGCCCGGCGACGACGGCGCGCAGGGCCTGCTGGACGCCGACCATGCGGTGCTCGGTGGGGCGCACGATCTCGGCGAGCAGCTGGTCGAGCTCCGCGCCCGACGGCGCGGCGCCGTCCCAGTGGAACGCGACGCCGCCCTTGTCGATCGAGCGGAGGGCCTTGCCGAGCGCCTCGGTGAAGTTGCGGCCGAGGGCCATGGCCTCGCCCACCGACTTCATGGTCGTGGTGAGCGTCGGGTCGGCGGCGGGGAACTTCTCGAACGCGAACCGCGGGACCTTGACGACCACGTAGTCGAGCGTGGGCTCGAAGCTGGCCGGCGTGACGCGCGTGATGTCGTTGGGGATCTCGTCGAGCGTGTACCCCACGGCGAGCTTCGCCGCGATCTTCGCGATCGGGAAGCCGGTCGCCTTCGACGCGAGGGCCGAGGAGCGCGACACGCGCGGGTTCATCTCGATGACGATGACGCGCCCCGTGTCGGGGTCGACGGCGAACTGGATGTTGCAGCCGCCGGTGTCGACGCCGACCTCGCGGATGACGGCGATGCCGATGTCGCGCAGCTTCTGGTACTCGCGGTCGGTGAGCGTCATCGCGGGGGCGACGGTCACCGAGTCGCCGGTGTGCACGCCGACCGGGTCGACGTTCTCGATCGAGCAGACGACCACGACGTTGTCGTCCTTGTCGCGCATGAGCTCGAGCTCGTACTCCTTCCAGCCGAGGATGGACTCCTCCAGGAGCACCTCGGTGGTCGGCGAGTAGTGCAGGCCCTGCCCGACGATGCGGCGCAGCTCCCGCTCGTCGTACGCGAAGCCGGAGCCGAGGCCGCCCATCGTGAACGACGGGCGCACGACCATCGGGTAGCCGAGGTCGGCGGCCGCGGCGACGGCCTCCTCCACGGTGTGCACGATCACGGAGCGGGCGGACTCGCCGCCGCACTTCTCGACGACGTCCTTGAACTGCTGGCGGTCCTCGCCCTTCTGGATGGCGGGGATGTTCGCGCCGATGAGCTCGACGTCGTACTGCTCCAGGACGCCGGCCTCGTCGAGGGCGATGGCGGCGTTGAGCGCCGTCTGGCCGCCCAGGGTGGGCAGGAGGGCGTCGGGGCGCTCCTTGGCGATGATCGAGGTGAGCACCTCGGTGGTGATCGGCTCGACGTACGTGGCGTCGGCGAACTCCGGGTCGGTCATGATCGTGGCCGGGTTCGAGTTCACGAGGACGACGCGCAGGCCCTCCTCCTTGAGCACGCGGCAGGCCTGCGTGCCGGAGTAGTCGAACTCGCAGGCCTGGCCGATGACGATCGGGCCGGAGCCGATGACCAGGACGGAGGAGAGGTCGGAACGGCGGGGCATCAGTTCTCCTTCAGCGCGGCCAGCGTGGCGGCGGGGACGGTCACGGGCTCGCGGGTGGTCATGAGCTCGACGAAGCGGTCGAAGAGGTAGGCGCTGTCGTGCGGGCCGGCGGCGGCCTCGGGGTGGTACTGCACCGAGAAGGCGGGCACGTCCAGCGCCGTCAGGCCCTCGACCACCTGGTCGTTGAGGCCGACGTGGGACACGATGACCCGCCCGTAGGCGCGGCCGTCGGTGCGCTCGGCGTCGTGCGGCGCCGTGGAGACGGCGTCGAGCGGCGCGTCGACGGCGAAGCCGTGGTTGTGCGCCGTGACCTCGACCTTGCCCGTGGTGCGGTCCATGACCGGCTGGTTGATGCCGCGGTGGCCGTACCCGAGCTTGTAGGTGCCGTACCCCAGGGCGCGGCCCAGCAGCTGGTTGCCGAAGCAGATGCCGAAGAACGGGATGCCGCGGTCCAGCACGCCGCGCAGCAGCTCGATCTCGTGCGTGGCCGACGACGGGTCGCCGGGGCCGTTGGAGAAGAACACGCCGGTGGGCGAGCCGTCGGTGGGCAGCAGCGCCTCGACGTCGGCGATCGTGGCCGACTGGGGCACGACGTGGACGCGCACGCCCCGCTGCGCGAGACGCGCCGGGGTCATGGCCTTGATCCCCAGGTCGACGGCGACGACGGTCGCGAGGGGCGCCTGCCCGGCGAACTCGCCCGACGGCTCGACGACGTACGCCTGCTCGGTCGTCACCTCCGGGGAGAGGTTGGCGCCCGCCATCTGCGGGGAGGCCTGCACCTCGGCGACCAGCTCCGGGACGGACCGCTCGACGAGCGTGCCGCCGGCGACCTCGCGCACCAGCGCGTCGCCGGAGAAGATCCCGGCGCGCATGACGCCCAGCTCGCGCAGGTGGCGCGTGAGCTTGCGGGTGTCGACGTCGCTGATGCCCACGACGCCCTGGGCGGCGAGCTCCTCCTCGAGAGAGCGGTCCGCGCGCCAGGAGGACACGCGGCGGGCCGGGTCGCGCAGCACGTAGCCGGCGACCCAGATCTTGCCGGACTCCGGGTCCTCGTCGTTGATGCCGGTGTTCCCGACGTGCGGGGCCGTCATGACGACGATCTGCCGGTGGTAGGACGGGTCGGTGAGCGTCTCCTGGTAGCCGGTCATGCCGGTGGAGAAGACGATCTCGCCGAAGGTCGCGCCGCGCGCGCCGTAGGCGCGGCCGCGGGCGACGGTGCCGTCCTCGAGGACGAGGAGGGCCGCGTGCGGCGCGGGTGCGGGGCTCGGCACGGAGCTCGGTGCAGGGCTGGTCAGGGAGCTGGAGGTCACTGCTCGTCCTTCGGTGCGGGGGCTGAGGTCATGAGGTGGCGCACGGCGTCGACCAGGCGGGAGCGGTCGGGCTCGTGGCGCGTGCGCAGGCCCGTGTCGAGGGCGACGGCGGGCACGCCGCCGGCCTCCGGGTCCTCCCAGGTGACGACGACCAGGCCGTCGGCGCCGACGTACTTGCCGGCCATGCCCGGGGCGAGCCCGACGCCGCGCAGGGCGCCGACCGGCGCGAACACGTCCGGGGCACCGTCGCGCTCGACCAGGACGCCGGCGTCGTGCACCGACACGCGGGCGGTGGAGCGGTCGCCGAGGTGGTGGGCTCCGACGCGGGCCAGCCAGTCCCCCGCGAGGGTCGAGGAGACGTACGTGGCCTCGAGGGGGCCGAGGCGCAGCGCGCCGAGGTCCTCGGGCACGGCCGGCGGCACGGGCACCGTGTCCCGGGTGCGGGCGGCGAGCCGGCGCCGGCCCGTGAGGATCACGAGCAGCAGCAGGACGCCGACCACGACCCAGATCCCGACGGCGACGGGCATCGGGAGGTTCATCGTGCGCCTCCCCGCTGGACGGCGGGCGCAGCGGCGGGCTCGACGGGCGCGCCGTCCAGCACCGTGGCGCGGCCGCGCAGGAACGTCGCCACCACGCGGCCGGGCAGCTCGCGCCCCGCGAAGGGGGTGTTGCCGCTCGCGGTGGCCTGGGCGGCGCCGTCGACGGTCCGCGTGGCGGCCGGGTCCACCAGGGTGAGGTTGGCGGGCTCGCCGACCTCGACCGGTCGGCCGTGGTCGGTGACCCGGCCGATCCGGGCCGGGTTGGTGGACAGCACGCGGGCGACGTCGGCCCAGGTCAGTCGGCCGGTGTCGACCATGGTCTGCTGCACGACCGACAGGGCCGTCTCGAGCCCGGTCATGCCGAACGCCGCGGCGCCCCACTCGCAGTCCTTGTCCTCGCGGGTGTGCGGGGCGTGGTCCGTGGCGACGATGTCGATGGTGCCGTCGGCGAGGCCGGCGCGCACCGCCTCGACGTCCTCGGCGGTGCGCAGCGGCGGGTTCACCTTGTACGTCGGGTCGTAGGTGCGGGCGAGCTCGTCCGTGAGGACCAGGTGGTGCGGCGTCACCTCGGCGGTGACGTCGATGCCGCGGCCCTTGGCCCACCGGACGATCTCGACCGAGCCGGCGGTCGACAGGTGGCACACGTGCAGGCGCGAGCCGACGTGCTCGGCGAGCAGCACGTCGCGGGCGATGATCGCCTCCTCCGCGACCGCGGGCCAGCCGGCGAGCCCGATCTCCGCGGACACGACGCCCTCGTTCATCTGGGCGCCCTCGGTGAGGCGCGGCTCCTGCGCGTGCTGCGCGACGACGCCGTCGAACGCCTTGACGTACTCCAGCGCGCGGCGCATGAGGATCGGGTCGTGCACGCACTTGCCGTCGTCGGAGAAGACCCGGACGCGGGCGGCGGAGTCGGCCATCGCGCCGAGCTCCGCGAGGCGCTCGCCGCCGAGGCCCACGGTGACGGCCCCGACCGGGTGCACGTCGACCCAGCCGGCCTCCTGGCCCAGGCGCCACACCTGCTCGACCACGCCGGCGGTGTCCGCCACCGGCGACGTGTTCGCCATGGCGTGCACGGCGGTGAAGCCGCCCGCCGCAGCGGCACGGGTGCCGGACGCGACCGTCTCGGCGTCCTCGCGGCCCGGCTCGCGCAGGTGGGTGTGCAGGTCGACCAGGCCGGGCAGCAGCACGTGCCCGTCGGCCGCGATCTCGACGACGTCGTCGCCGGCGGGCACGTCAGCGGCGCCGGGGGCCGCGACCTGGGCGATCACGCCGCCGGAGAGGACGACGTCGGCGGGCTCGCCGCCGAGGGGACGGGCCCCGCGCAGCACATAGGTCGTGGTCACAGGGCGGTCCCTTCGGTGGCGGGTGAGACAGGGGCGGGCGCAGAGGCCGGCGCCGGGGCTGGCGCAGAGGCGGACGAAGCGGTGCCCGACAGCAGCAGGTAGAGCGAGGCCATGCGCACGGCCACGCCGTTGGCGACCTGCTCCACGATGACGGCACGCTCCGAGTCGGCCGCCTCGGCGGAGATCTCCAGCCCGCGGTTCATCGGGCCGGGGTGCATGACGATCGAGTGCGCGGGCAGCAGCGCGAGGCGGCGGCCGTCGAGGCCGAAGTAGCGGGTGTACTCCAGCGGGCTCGGGAAGAACGCGCCCGCTCCCCCTGACATCCGCTCGCGCTGCACGCGCAGCATCATCACGGCGTCCGGCTGCCAGTCGGCGAGCGTGGCGTCCAGGTCGTAGGACGTGCGGCACGGCCAGGTCTCGACCCCGACCGGCAGCAGCGTGGGCGGCGAGACCAGCGTCACCTCGGCGCCCAGCGTGCGCAGCAGCCACACGTTGGCCCGCGCGACGCGCGAGTGCAGGACGTCGCCGACGATCGCGACCTTGACGCCCGCGAGGTCCGCGCCGACGCCGTCGTCCCCGCCGCGGCGCAGGCCCACGCCGTGCCCGCCGAGATGGCGGCGGATCGTGTACGCGTCGAGCAGCGCCTGCGTGGGGTGCATGTGCGTGCCGTCGCCGGCGTTGAGCACGGCCGCGTCGAGCCAGCCGGCGTGCGCGAGCTGGTACGGCGCGCCCGAGGCCCAGTGCCGGACCACCACGGCGTCGGCACCCATCGCGTGCAGCGTGAGCGCCGTGTCCTTGAGGGACTCGCCCTTGGAGACGCTCGACCCCTTGGCCGAGAAGTTGATGACGTCCGCGGACAGCCGCTTGGCTGCCGTCTCGAACGAGATGCGGGTGCGGGTGGAGTCCTCGAAGAAGAGGTTCACCACGGTGCGGCCGCGCAGCGTCGGCAGCTTCTTGATCTCGCGGGACTGCGTGGCGGCCATCTGCGCGGCGGTGTCGAGGAGCTCGATCGCCTCGTCCTTGGCGAGGTCGGCGGTGGAGAGCAGGTGCCTCATCGCTCGTCCCCCTCGCCGGCCTGGTGGGTCGGGGTCGCGGCGCCGGGCTCGCGCCCGCTGATCACCACGGCGTCGGAGCCGTCCACCTCCGCGAGCAGGACGCGCACCCGCTCCGTCTGGGCCGTGGGGAGGTTCTTGCCCACGAAGTCGGGGCGGATCGGCAGCTCGCGGTGACCCCGGTCGACGAGGCAGGCGAGGCGGACGGCCTGCGGGCGGCCGAGGTCGCCGATGGCGTCGAGCGCGGCGCGGATCGTGCGGCCGGAGAAGAGCACGTCGTCGACGAGGACGACCGTCTTGCCCTCGATCCCCGCAGCGGGCAGGCGGGTGACGCCGACCGCGCGGGTGGGCTGGCGGCGCAGGTCGTCGCGGTACATCGTGACGTCCAGCTCGCCGAGGTCGCGCTCCGGGTCGAAACCGGGGTCGATGCTCGCGAGGCGCTGCGCGAGGCGGGCGGCGAGGGTGACGCCGCGGGTCGGGATGCCGAGCAGGACGACGTCCTGGGCCCCCTTGGCGCGCTCGACGATCTCGTGCGCGATGCGGGTGAGGGCGCGGGCGACGTCGCTCGCGCCGAGCACGACGGTCCCCTCGGGGACGTCGCGCGGTTCGGGTGTTCCGGGCATGCCGGTGCCAGCAGTCACTGGCGACCTCCTTCTCCGCCTCACGGGACGGGGTTAAAGGGTGTCGTTCTGACGGCCTCCACCCTATCCCGTCGCCCCCGCGCCGACGGTGAGCGTGCCCACGATGCGGGCGCGTCCTGCGTCACACCCGACCGGTCGCGGGGAGCACGAAGGGCGGGAACCCTGGTCAGGATTCCCGCCCTTCGTCCGCGCACCCCAGGGTGCGGTCAGATCAACAGCGTCGGCTTGATGTCGACGAGCCGGCCCAGCAGCCCGTTGACGAACGACGGCGAGTCGTCCGTCGAGAGCTGCCCGGCGAGGTCGACCGCCTCGTCCACGGCGACGGCGTCGGGGACGTCGTCGTTGTACAGCAGCTCCCAGGTGCCGATCCGCAGCAGCGCGCGGTCGACCGCGGGCATGCGCTCCACGGTCCACCCCTGCGAGTAGGTGGCCAGCAGCTCGTCGATGCGCTCGCGGTGGGCGGCGACGCCCTCCACGAGGTCGACCGTGTACTGCGGCACGGCGGCCTCGGTGTGCGGCTCGATCACCCGGTCCGCGACGAGCACCTGCGGGTCGATCCCGCGCTGCTCCGCCTCGAAGAGGATGTCGACGGCACGCTTGCGCGCCTTGGTGCGTGCACCCATGTCAGCGGGCGCCCGTCAGTCGTTCACGCGGCCCAGGTACGACCCGTCACGCGTGTCGACCTTGACCTTGGTGCCCTGCTCGAGGAACAGCGGGACCTGGATCTCCGCGCCCGTCTCGAGCGTGGCGGGCTTGGTGCCGCCGGTGGACCGGTCGCCCTGCAGGCCCGGCTCCGTGTAGGTGATCTCCAGGACCACGGACGACGGGAGCTCGACGTACAGCGGGGTGCCGTCGTTGGAGGCGACCATGATGTTCATGCCCTCGAGCATGTAGTTCGCCGCGTCGCCGACGGTGGCGCCGGGCACGGTGATCTGGTCGTAGGTGTCGGTGTCCATGAAGACGTAGTCGGCGCCGTCCATGTACAGGTACTGGAAGTCGCGGCGGTCCACGTTCGCGGTCTCGATCTTGATGCCCGCGTTGAAGGTCTTGTCGACCGTCTTGCCCGACACGACGTTCTTCATCTTGGTGCGGACGAACGCGCCACCCTTGCCCGGCTTGACGTGCTGGAACTCGATGATCGTCCAGAGCTGACCGTCGATGCGGAGCACGGTGCCGTTCTTGATGTCGTTGGAGGTAGCCACGTTTCTTGTTCGTCCTCAGGTTCGGGGTGCGGTCGGGTGCTGAGCGGAGGTCGTGCGGAAGTCGGCGTGCGGGGCCGCAGAGGGCCCGGAACATTCTACAGCGCGACCAGCAGCACGTGGCCCGCGAGGCCCAGGGCCGCCGACCACGCGAGCGACGCCAGCGTGCCGACCACGAACCGCTCGCTCGCGACGGGGTGCTCGCGCAGCTCGGGGAACCGGCCGAGCCCCTTGACCGCGACGACGACCGCCACGCCCTCCGGGTAGCCGGCGAGCAGCGAGCCGGTGACGCACAACCGCTCGAGCAGGCCGATCCAGGTGCCGCCGCGCAGCACGGCCACCGCCTCCGCCGCCACCTGCGGCTCCCGCTCGGCGTGCCGGAGCACCCACGGCACGAGCCAGGCACCGCCGCCCACGCTCGCGGCCAGGCCCACCAGCCACACCGCGACGTCCGCCGCCACCGCTCCGAAGCTCACCGTGCGTGCCCCTCCCCTGTTTCGTCGTCGCGGGCGCCGTGCGCGTCGTCGCCCGGGTCCTCGTCGCTCGGGTCCTCGTCGCCCGGGTCGGCGCCCGCCGCCCGCAGCAGGCGCGCCGCCAGCGGCCGGGCCGCCGCGTCCTCGGCCCAGAGCGCGGCACGCAGCCGCTGGCTCACGGCCTGCTCGCTGACGCCCAACGCCGCCGCGGACGCCCGCTGCGGCGCCGGGCCGCGCTGCGCGACGAGCGTATCGACCGCCTCCCACCCTGCCGCGGAGCGCCGCGCGACGACGGCCCCCAGCAGGTGCAGGAGCGCCTGCGCGTCGGCGGTGACGGTCGCGCGCGGCTCCTCCTGGGGGCCCACCACGGCCAGGGGCACGCTGCCCCGACCGCGCCGCTTCGCGCGGTCGACAGCCGCTCGGGCCCGCACGAACGCCGCGCCGGAGGCCGCTCTCGACTCCGTCGGCAGCGGGCGGTCGACGGCGCCGAGCCCGATGCCCACGGACCACCCGCCGTCGCGCACCAGGTCGAGGACGACGTCGACGGCCAGTGCCGCGCCGTCCTCGTCCGCGGCGAGCGCGCCCTGGAGCTCGTCCCCGACCGTGCGGTCGAAGGGCAGCACGACCCCCGGCCGTCCTCGCACCCGCGCCGCGACGAGCGTCAGGGCCTCGGGCACGCAGTCACCGGCACCCGTGCTGCCCCGCTGGTCCGCGGTCACGACGATCATGACTTCAGGCTAGAGCCTTGTCCCGCTTCGCTCAAGGGTGCAGGCCTGATCTGCCTCAAGCCTGCACCGTGGATCTGCTGTGCTTCAGGACTGGAGCTTGTGCGCCAGGGCGTCGAGCGCCAGCCGGTAGGAGTCGAAGCCGAAGCCTGCGATCGTCCCCGTCGCGATCCCGGCCACGACGGAGTAGTGCCGGAACGACTCGCGCGAGGCGGGGTTCGACAGGTGCACCTCGACGAGCAGCAGGCCGGACGACGTCACCTGGGCGGCGGCGTCCCGCAGCGCGTAGCTGTAGTGCGTGAACGCGGCGGGGTTGAGCACCACGTGCGCGCGGGCGTCCACGGCCTCGTGCAGCCAGCCCACGAGCTCCGACTCGTCGTCGGTCTGGCGCACGTCGACCGTGACGCCCAGCTCGCTCCCCCAGACGGCGGACTCCCGCTCGAGGTCGGCCATGGACGCGTGGCCGTAGATCTCGGGCTCGCGCACGCCGAGCCGACCGAGGTTGGGACCGTTGAGGACGAGGACGTGAGTCATGGCCCGAGGGTACGGGGACGTCCGGGCCGGCGTCCCGGCCGTCCGCGTGAGTGCGTCCGTCAGAGCCGACCCGCCGGTCGGATCAGTCCGGGTCGTCGACGAGCAGCCGGCGCGGGCCGGGGCCGTCGTCGCCGAGCGCGTCGTGCGGGTTGGCCAGCACGCAGCGGCTCAGCGACAGGCACCCGCACCCGATGCAGTCGGTGAGGTCGTCGCGCAGGCGCTCGAGCTGCTCGATCCGCGCGTCGAGGTCGGCGCGCCACGCCGTGGACAGACGCTCCCAGTCGCGGACGTTCGGCGCGCGGTCGGCGGGCAGGGTCTCGAGCGCCTCGGCGATGCGCGCCAGAGGGATGCCGACCCGCTGGGAGACCCGGATGAACGAGACCCGGCGCAGGACGTCGCGCCGGTAGCGGCGCTGGTTGCCCGCCGTGCGGCGGCTGGCGATGAGCCCGCGGCGCTCGTAGAAGTGCAGGGCGGAGACGGCGACGCCGCTGCGCGCGGCCACCTCCCCGACGGTCAGCTCGACGTGGTCCCACGGGACCCTCTCGGTGGCCTGCTCCGGCACGATCCGTGTCCTTCCCCGCGCGGCGGCCTCCCGACCCTTGACCTCAACCATAGTTCAGGTCACAGCATGACGGGATGGACGCCATCCGTCACCACACCTACGGCCCGCCCGAGACCCTCGTCCTCGAGCAGGTCCCCGACCCCGTGCCCGGCCCCGACCAGGTGCTCGTCGCCGCCCGCGTGCACGGCGTGCACCTGCTGGACACCACCCTGCGCCGCGGCGACGCCTCCGGCCCCCTGCCCGCGCCCCGCCTCCCCGCGATCCCCGGCCGCGAGGTGGCGGGCACGGTGGTCGCCGTCGGCCCGGGCGTGGGGGACGACTGGCTCGGGGCCCGGGTCGCCGCCCACCTGGGCGCCACCCCCGACGGGGGCGGGTACGCGCGCCTCGCCGTCGCGCCCGTCGAGGCCGTGCACCGCCTGCCCGACCGGCTCGACCTGGCCGACGCCGTCGCCATGATCGGCACGGGTCGCACGGCCCTCATGGCGCTGGAGGTCGCGCAGGTCGGCCCCGACGACGTCGTGGCGATCACCGCCGCCGCGGGCGGCCTCGGCTCCCTGTTCGTGCAGTCCGCGCTGGACGCCGGCGCTGGCGTCCTCGCCCTGGCCGGCGGGGCGCGCAAGGTCCGCGCGGTGCGGGGTCTCGTGCCCGACGCCGGGCAGCGCCTCGCCGTCGTCGACGTCGCCGCGCCGTCCTGGCCCGCCGACGCGCGCGCGGCGCTCGGGCGCCTGCGGGCGCCGGCCGCGACCCTGCTGATCGACGGCGTCGGCGGCGACCTGGGGGCACGGGCCGCGGCGCTGCTCGGCCCGGGTGGCCGGCTCGTCGTGCAGGGGTGGGCCTCCGGGAGCTCGAACCCCGCGGCCGCGAGCGCCGTCACCCCGGGGGGCGACCCGATCGAGGTGCGGGCCGTCGTCGGGCCGGGCGCGCCCGCGTTCGGCGACCTGCGCGCCTACCAGCGCCGGGCCCTGGAGCGGGCCGCGTCGGGCCAGTGGCGCGTGCTCACCCACCGGGTGGCGTTCGCGGAGGCCGCGCGAGCGCACCGTGAGCTCGAGGAGCGCCGCACGGTCGGGAAGGTGGTCCTCGGATGACCGGCGCGTCCCCCGGCGGCGCGTCCGACGGGTCGCACGGCGGGCTGCTGGACGCGCGGGCGCAGCGCACGGTGCTCGTGGGCATGGTGGCGTACGTCGCGCTCGGGGCGTTCGAGTCGCTGGCGGTCTCGACGGCGATGCCGACGGTGGCCGCCGAGCTCGACGGGCTGCGCCTGTACACGCTGGCGTTCGCCGCGGCGTCCGCGGCGGGCGTGGTGGGGATGCTCGTGGCGGGACCGTGGACGGACCGCCGCGGCCCGACCCCGCCGTTGTGGACCGGCATCGCCCTGTTCCTGGGGGGCGTGGTCGTGGCTGGGCTCGCGCCGAGCATGCCCGTGCTGCTGGTCGGGCGCACGCTGCAGGGCGCGGGTGCTGGCCTGGAGGGCGTGGCGCTGTTCGTGCTCGTGGCGCGGGTGTTCCCCGAGGCGCGGCGGGCGAAGGTCTTCGCGTGGTTCGCGGCGGCGTGGGTGGTACCCGGGGTGGTCGGGCCGCTGCTGGCGGGGGCGGTGACGCAGTACCTCGGGTGGCGGTGGGTCTTCCTGGCGGTCCCGGTGGTGGCCGTCCCCGCTCTCCTCGCGCTGCGGCCGGGCCTGACCGCGGCGCGGGGCGCGCGCGGCCCCGGCGCGCCGCCGGGCGCCGCGCCCGACGCCGGCGCGTCCTGGCGGCCCGTCGCGCGCGCGGTGCTGCGCGGGTCGCGCGGCCTGGGCACGGTCGTCCTGGTCCGCGCGCTCGTCGCGGCGGCGTTCGTCGGCGCGGAGGTGCTGCTGCCGCTGGCCCTGACGCGGGAGCGGGGGCTCTCCCCGGCGTTCGCCGGGGCGGTCCTCACGCTGAGCGTGCTCGGCTGGTCCGCCGGGTCGTGGGCGCGCGGGCGAGGCCTGCGCGGGCTGTCGCACGCGGGGTACCTGCGGGCGGGCGGGCTCTCGCTCGTGCTGGGCACCGCCGGCGTCGCCCTCCTCGTGGCGCCGGGGGTGCCGCTCGCGGCGGCCGCCGTCCCGTGGGTGCTGGGCGGCCTCGGGATGGGCCTGACGTACCCGACCCTCAACCTGCTCGTGCTGGAGCTGGCCCCGCCGGCGGCGCAGGGCGTGTCGATGTCGGCGCTCCAGGTGGCGGACGCCGTCGCGTCGTCGCTGGCGCTCGCCGGCACGGGCGCGCTCCTGTGGGCGCTGCACGACCGGGTCGGCGCGGCGGCGTACGCGGTGTGCCTCGGCCTCGCGGCGGCGCTCGCGCTGGTCGCGACCGTGCTGGTCGTTCGCACCCGGCCGGCCGTCGTCGGGGAGGTCACGAATTCCGTCGCATTCCCGTCGGGTGTACGGGATGCTGCCGATGAGGATCCCGTCCCCGCACGGTCCTGACGGACAGCATCTGAACGCGACAGCACCCGAGCGCCCCGGCGTGCCCGGCACGCCATCCCCCCACGACGAGGAGCAGCGACATGTCCCAGTCCCCCGTTCCCCCCACCCGTCCCCCCGTCCCGGTCGAGGCGCTGCGCACCGCGCTCGGCGCCGCCACCCCCGTCGTGGCTCCCGAGGACGACGACTACGGCGCCGCCCGGACCGTCGAGCCCGGCGGGGTCGAGCAGCGCCCGGCCGCCGTCGTCCGACCCGCCGACACCGACGCCGTGGTCCGCGCGGTGCGCTTCGCGCGCGACGCCGGCGTCGAGGTCTCCGTCCGCTCGGGCGGTCACTCCGTGTTCGGGCTCGGCGCCGCCGACGGCGCCCTCACGCTCGACCTGCGCGGCCTCGACGGCGTCGACCTCGACGCCGAGGGCCGCACCGCCTGGGCGGGCGGCGGGATCACCGCCGGCGCGTACTCGGCCGCCGTCGGCGCGGCGGGCCTCGCCACGCCGTTCGGCGACACGGGGTCGGTCGGCGTCGGGGGGATCACCCTCGGTGGCGGCATCGGCCTGCTGTCCCGGTCCCTCGGCATGACCATCGACAGCCTGGTCGAGGCAGAGGTCGTCACGGCCGACGGCGAGGTGGTGCGCACCGACGCCGACCACGAGCCCGACCTGTTCTGGGCGCTGCGCGGCGGCGGGGGCAACTTCGGCGTCGTCACCCGGTTCCGGTTCGCGCTGCACGACGTGTCGCAGGTGGTCGGCGGGGTGCTCCTCATGCCGGCGACCCCCGAGTCCGTCGCCGGCGTGGTCGCGGCCGCCGACGCCGCGCCGCCGGAGCTGACGATGGTCGTCATGGTGATGCCGGCGCCCCCGATGCCGATGATCCCGGCGGAGTGGCACGGGCGTCTCGTCGTGATGGCGAACGCCTGCTGGTCCGGGCCGGTGGAGAGCGCGGACGCCGCGCTCGCGCCGCTGCGGGACGTCGCGGCCCGCGCCGGCGGCGCGCTCCTGGACGGCCTGCGCACCGCGCCCTACCCGAGCCTGCTGGAGGGCGGTCCGCAGGGCGGCCCGGTCGTGGCCACCGGTCGCTCGTTCCTCGCCGACGGGCTCGACGAGGCCGCCGCGGCGCACCTGCTGGACCAGCTGGAGGGGTCCGACGCGCTCATGCGCGCCGCCCAGCTCCGGGTGCTGGGCGGCGCGGTGGCCGAGGTGCCCGCCGACGCGACCGCCTACGCCCACCGGACGGCCCGGGTGGTCGGCAACGTCGCCGCCGTCGCGCGCGACGCGGCCACCGCCGCCGGGTACCAGCCGTGGGTGGACGCGCTCGCGGCCCGGCTGCGGGGTGCCGACGGCGCGTACGCGAACTTCTGCCTCGACGGCGGCGTCGACGTGGCGCGGGCCGCCTACCCCGGCGCGACCTGGAACCGGCTGCGCGAACTCAAGCGGCGCTACGACCCGCAGAACCTGTTCCGCGGCAACGTCAACGTGCCGCCGGGGTGAGCGCGGTCAGCGGGCTCGCGCGTCGATCTCGTCGCGGCGCGCGAGCACCAGCCGGTCGACGACGTCGTCCGGCAGCGGCGCCTCGGGCTGGAACGAGACGGACCCCTTCGTGGTGCGGAACCCCTCCAGGTCGCCCGCGAGCGCCGCGACCACGTCCGGGCTGAACGGGTAGAGGCCCACGTGTGTGCGCGTGACCACGGCGCTCACCAGCGGGCTACCGCGGTAGCGCAGCGCGGGCATGCCGTAGCCGCGGCCCTCCTCGACGTCGGGCACCAGGGACCGCGCCCGCGCGTAGACGCGCGCGACGGCGTCGCGCTCCGCCCCGGACAGCGTGGCCAGGTAGTCCTCGACGTCTCCCACGGGTCCATCGTGCGGCGCGCGAGCGCGCACCGCACCCGGCGCACCGTCATCTCACGTCAGCTCGCGTCACGTCGCGCCGCGCCGCGTCGTCGGCGGTACGGGGCGGAACGCCCGCCCCGCGGAAGGATGGGCAGCATGCCACGCACGCAGCACCCGGCCCGGCGACGCGCCGGGCGCGCGACCGACCGACCCACCGACCGCGCCACCGACCGGGTCACCGACCGCGTCACCGACCTCGAGGACCTGCGCCGGGTCGCGTTCGGCGCCGCCTACCGGATGCTCGGCAGCGTCACGGAGGCGGAGGACGTCGCCCAGGAGGCCATGCTGCGCGTGGCGCCCGTCGGCGCGGTCGACGCCGCGGTCGTGAACCCGGCGGCGTACACGACGACCGTCGCGACCCGGATCGCGCTGGACGTGCTGCGCTCGGCGCGGGTCCGCCGCGAGTCGTACGTCGGCGAGTGGGTGCCGGAGCCGCTCGTCGGGGACGTCGTGGCGGCGGGGTCGGCGGGGCGCGAGGCCGCCGCGCACGCCGAGCTCGCCGACGACCTGTCCACGGCGTTCCTCGTGCTGCTGGAGACCCTCACGCCGGCGGAGCGGGCCGCGTTCCTCCTGCACGACGTGTTCGGCTACCCCCACCGGGAGTCGGCCCGGGTGATCGGGACGACCGAGCTGGCCGCGCGGCAGCTCGCGTCCCGGGCCCGGCGCCGGGTGGCGGCCCGGCGGGACTCGGAGGCGCCCCCCACGGACACGCCCGCCGCCCGCGGGGACGACCCGCACGCGGCGGAGCTGGTGCGGCGGTTCATCGCGGCGACCGAGCTGGGCGACGTCGACGCGCTGGTGGCCCTGCTGGCCGACGACGTCGCCCTCACCGGCGACAGCGGCGGCAACGTGCCCACAGGGCTGGCGGTGTCGCGGCCGGTGTCGGGGAACGTGGCGGTGGCCCGGCTGCTGTCGGGCTTCGCGAGGCGGGGCGCGCCGGCACGCATCGAGGCGACCGTCGTCAACGGCGGCCCGGGGCTGATCGCGTACGCCGACGACTCCGTGGGCGGCGGCGTCATCGGCACGTACTCCCTGCGAATCTCCGGCGGCCGCATCACTCGGATCGACGGCGTCATCAACCCCGACAAGCTACGGCACCTGGCCCCGCTGGCCGACCTGGAGGCGGTCGCCGCCGAGATCAGGGCAGCGGGGCGGCGGCGTCGGGACGCGCAGGCTCCCGACGCCCCACCGTCACCTTGAGCATGAGCACGAGTCCCACGAGGATCACGGCGACGATGCCCAGGGTGCCCCAGATCGTGGCCCCCGTGAGCGCGATGAGCAGGGTCCACATCGAGGGGGCGAGGAACGACACGGCGCGACCCGTCGTGGCGTAGAGGCCGAAGATCTCGGACTCCCGCCCGGCGGGCGCGACCCGTGCCAGCAGGGAGCGGGACGCGGCCTGCGCCGGGCCGACGAAGCAGGTCAGGGCCAGGCCCGCCACCCAGAACACGACGGGCCCGAACCCGTGCAGCGCGACGACGAGCAGCCCGCACGCCACGAGCCCGGTGAGCGACCCGATGATCACGGCGCGCGGGCCGAACCGGTCGTCGAGGCGCCCGGCGACGATCGTGCTCAGGCCGGCGAGCAGGTTGGCGGCGATGCCGAACGCGATCACTGCGTCGTCGCCGAACCGGAAGGAGACCGCGGCGATGACGGCGCCGAACGTGAACACGGCGGACAGCCCGTCGCGGTAGACGGCGCTGGCGAGCAGGAACCAGAAGGTGGGCCGCTCGTGGCGGTACAGGGCCACCACGTCGCGCACCAGCACGACGTATCCGGCGAAGAACCCGACCCGCGGGCGGTCGTCCGCGGGCGGCGCCTCGGGCACGTACCGGAACAGCGGCCAGGCGAAGGCCACGGCCCACAGGGCGCACCCGACGGCGATGACCCGGTACGCGAGCCCGTCGTCGGTCGGCATCCCCCACCAGTCGAAGGCCTGCGCCACCACCACGAGGACGAGCGCGACGATCCCGCCCAGGTAGCCCAGCCCCCACCCGAGGCCCGAGACCCTGCCGACCGTGGCCTTCGTCGAGACCTGCACGAGCATCGCGTTGTAGTTCACGCCGGCGATCTCGCTCGCCACGCTGC
Organism: Isoptericola sp. NPDC057391; assembly: GCF_042668085.1. Taxonomy (NCBI): domain Bacteria; kingdom Bacillati; phylum Actinomycetota; class Actinomycetes; order Micrococcales; family Promicromonosporaceae; genus Isoptericola; species Isoptericola sp. NPDC057391. The sequence continues at coordinate 33,041 of NZ_JBHVBO010000019.1, forward strand.
CGAGCGACACCAGGGCGGCGCCGAGCACGAACCAGACCGGGTCGGCGCGGACGGCGAAGAGCGCCGCCATGGCCAGGACCATGACAAGGGTCGCGCCACCCACCCAGGCCTTGCGGCGACCCTCGACGTCCGCGCGGCGGCCGAGCACGGGGGCGAGGAGGGCCACGAGCAGCCCGCCCACCGTGATCCAGAGCCCCAGCCCGCTGGTGAGGCCGGCCAGGGCACGCTCGTGCGCCGGGTCCGTGGCCGGCAGCGCGGCCACCTCGGGCGCGAGGAAGGCGTCGCTCGTGAGGTACAGCGCCGTGAACACGAACGTGACGATCACGGTGTTGAAGGGCTGGGTGGCCCAGTCCCACATCGCCCAGGAGACCACCTGGCGGCGCGGGACCGGTGCCGGGGGCACGGCGACGCCCTGCCCGGACGTGCGCGGGACGTCGTCGGTGCCCGCGGGGTCCGTCGCGTCGTGCTGGTCGCTCATGAGCGTGCAGTCTGCCGGACCCGGGTGGTGCAGCGGCAGGGGTGGCCGTCGTGTCGTCACCAGGGCTTCATCTGCGGGCCGCCCGGGCGTCACCCCGCGGTGCGAGCGTCGGGAGGGCCGACCGGCGACGACGCCGGCCCGACCCCGACCGACGGAGGGACCGCCCGCATGACGACGCCGCACACCCCCGCGCCCGGCACCGGCACCGCCCCGCTCCCCGAACCCCTCGTCGACTGGCGCGACCGGTACGCGGCGCTGGCGGAGGTGGAGCTGCCCGTCGGCCCGTACACGCAGGTGAGCGAGTGGGAGCGGGCCTTCCTCTACCTCGTGGCGCGGGACCTCTGGTCCGGGCGTGGCGACGTCGTCGAGCTCGGGTCGGGGGGCGGCGGCTCCACGGTCGCGCTGGCGCAGGGCCTCGCCGAGAACTCGGTGTTCGACCGGGCGCACCACCGGCTGCACGCCTACGACTGGTTCCGCGTGGGCCGGGGCACGTTCGCCAGCCCGCGCTTCGCCGACGACGGGCCCGGCGCGGACGGCTCGTTCCTGGCCGACTTCCGCGCCCACCTCGCGGGGTACCTCGACCTCCTGGACGTCCACGCCGGGGACCTCGCCGAGACCTCGACGGACCCCCCGCACGCGACGATCGAGCTGCTGCACGTGGACATCGCGAAGACCCCGCGCGTGTTCCGCCTCGTCGCCGAGCGTTTCTTCCCGCTGCTCGCCCCCGGGGCCGTGGTGCTGCACCAGGACTTCGCGAGCCCGCGCCTGCCGTGGCTGCACCACAGCACCGGCGCGCTGCTGCCGTGGGTCGACCTGGTGGGCCCGCCCGTGCGCTCCACCCTGGCGTTCGTCGTGCGCGAGCCCGTGCCCGCCGCCGTGCTGGACCGCATCGCCCGGCAGGAGGCCGACGTCGACGAACAGCTCGACCTGATCTCCCGCGTCCAGGACCGGCTCGGCGACGACGTCACGGGCGGCATCCCGTTCCCCGAGGTGCTGGAGCTGGCCAAGGCGTACGCCGCGTTCCACGCCGGCGAGCACCGGCGCGCGTGGGAGATCGCCGCACCGCTGCGCCGCGTGCCGTACCTCGCCGAGCGGCGGGCCGACCACTTCGAGCAGCTGCGCCGCGCGGCGCTCGACGTCGGCTGACCCCGGGGCGGCGCCGAGCCTGCGCGGCGGGGCGCGGCTACGATCGCGCCGTGCACGCGCCCTCCCCGTCCCCGCGCCCGGCCCCGGCGGCGCGGTGGCGGGTCGACCGGCTCCTGGGCGCGGCCTTCGAGGAACGCCCGCTCGGCCCCGCGACGCTGGTGCGGGCCGTCGACCGGCCGCAGCGGCCGCGCGCCGTCGTGCTGCACGTGCACGGGTACAACGACTACTTCTTCCAGGCGCACCTGGCGCGCGCGGTGGTGGCCGCCGGGCACGCGTTCTGCGCCGTCGACCTGCGCCGCGCGGGACGGTCCCTGCTCGACGGCGGCCCCGGCGCCGACGACCCGCTCCCGCCGCACTACGTCGCGAGCCTGCGCGAGGCGGGCGCGGACCTGTCCGCCGCGGCGCACGCGGTCCGCGAGCTCGAGCCCGGACTGCCGCTCGTCGTGCACGCGCACTCGACGGGCGGCCTGGGCGCGGCGCTGTGGGCGCACGCGGCCCGCGACGACCCGGCGCACGGGCCCGACCTCCTGGTGCTGAACTCCCCGTTCTTCTCCCTCAGCGGTTCGCGGCTCGCGGACGCGGGCCGCTCCGCGGTGCTCGAGCTCCTCGGTCGACGCCGCCCGCTCGCCGTCGTCAGCGCGAACCGCTCCGAGTACGCCACCTACCAGCACGCCTCCCACGGCGGCCGGTGGGACTTCGACACCACGCTGAAGCGCCCCGAGGGGCTCCCGGCCCGCGCCGGCTGGCTCCGCACGGTCACGCGGGCGCAGGCCCGCCTGGCCCGTGGCCTCGCCGTCCCCGGGCCGGTCCTGGTGGCGCGCAGCGACTCGTCCGGCCCCGACCGACCCGACAACCCGCGGCTCGACGCGCAGGACACCGTGCTCGACGTCGGGCGGATCGCGGCCCTGACGCACCGCGTCGGGGCGGACGTGGACGCGCTCGTCGTGCCGGGAGGCGTGCACGACCTCGCCCTCTCCGCCGACGCGGCCCGGCGGACCTACCTCGACGGCGTCGTCGCCTGGCTCGACGCCCGGCTGCCGGGCGTCCGGCCCCCCGACGCCGGGGCCCGCGTCGCGGTCACCGACCGCACCCGCGACGACATGCACGACGACACGCGCGACGACATACACGACGACGAGGAGCAGCCGTGAGACCCGCGCCCGCGCACCCCTACCTCGACCCGCGCGGCGCCGACGGGGCGCCGCTGCCCGTCCTCGCGCTGGCGCACCGCGGCTTCTCGCACGGCCGGGAGAACCTGGAGAACTCGCTGGCGGCGTTCGCCGCCGCGGTCGACCTGGGCTTCCGGTACGTCGAGACCGACGCGCACGGCACCGCCGACGGCGTGGCCGTCGCCCTGCACGACGCGTCCCTCGACCGCACCACCGACGCGACGGGCCGCGTGGCCGACCTGCCGTGGTCGGTCGTGCGGCACGCGCGCATCGGTGGCAGCGAGCCCGTGCCGCGCCTCGATGACGTGCTCGGCACCTGGCCCGACGTGCGCGTCAACGTCGACGTCAAGGAGGACTCGGGGATCGCGCCCACGGCCGCCGCGATCGAGCGCACGCGCTCGCACGACCGGGTCTGCGTCACGTCGTTCGACGTCCGGCGCCGCCGCGCCACCGTCGCCCGCCTGTCCCGGCCGGTCGCGACGTCGGCCGGGCGCCGCGAGGTGGCGCGGTTCCTCGCGGGAGCCCGCCTCCGGGTGGACGCGATCGCCCGCCGCGCGCTGCGCGAGGTGGACGCCCTGCAGGTCCCCGTCGCCGAGGGCCGCCTGACCGTGGTCGACGCCGCCACCGTCGCCGCCGCCCACCGTGCCGGGCGCCAGGTGCACGTGTGGACCATCAACACCCCCGGGGAGATGGGCCGCCTCCTCGACCTCGGCGTGGACGGGATCGTCACCGACCGCGCCGACCTGCTGCGCGACGTGCTCGTCGCCCGCGGCCTGTGGGGCTGAGCGGCCGGCGGGGCTGACCGGCCCGTCCGTCAGGCCCGTCCCGGGCCGGCGTCCGCGGGACCCGGGGCGAGCTCGACGCCCCAGGCCTCGCGCACCAGGTGCTTCCCGCTCGGGGTGAGTCGCAGCCCCCGCCCGCTCGTCCGCGTCACCCACCCCGCGTCGAGGAACCTCGTCCCGACCGCCGCGCCGAGCGCGCCGGCCAGGTGCGCGCGGCGCTCCGTCCAGTCCAGGCAGGTCCGCGACGTCGGGCGCCGGGCGGCCACCGCGCCGTCGACGTCGACGCCGATGCCGCGCAGCCCGTCGGCGCCCGCGTCGGTGAGGGCGAGCACCTCGGGGTCGGCCAGCCACCCCTGCGCGACCCAGGCCTCCGCGAGACCCACGCCGAGGCGGCCCGCCAGGTGGTCGTAGCAGAACCGCGCCGCCGCCAGGCGGTCGGCCTCCCGGCTGCGCCGGAGCCCCGCCACGGGCGTCGGACGGGCCAGCGCGCCGAGGGCCTCGAGCGCGTCGGCCACCTCCACGCCCGCGAGCGCGTAGTACCGGTGCCTGCCGCGGGCCCGGCCGGTCACCAGCCCGCTCGCGACGAGGACCGCCAGGTGCTCCGACGCGGCGGGCGCGCCGATGCCCGCCGCACGCGCCAGCTCGCCCGCGGGCCGCGCCGTGCCGTCCATGAGCAGCCCGACCATCACCGACCGCGCCGGCGCGGCGAGCGCCCGCCCGACGTCGGTGAAGTCCCGGTCCCGCCCGTCACCACCCATGGCCCCGACGATACGGCGACGACGCTTCGGCGGGTGCCGAAGCGTCCCGGGCCTATCGTCCGGGCATGGGCACACCGGAGACCTGCACCGACCTCGAGGTCCTGCTGCCGGCGACTCCCGGCGCGCTGGCCGACCTCGGCGAGACGCTCGGGCGCGCGGGCGTCAGCCTGGAGGGCGGCGGGGTGACGTCCCTGCGCGGCGGCCGCGTCGCGCACTTCCTCGTCGACGACGGCCCGCGCGCCGTCGCCGCCATGGCGGCCGCCGGCCTCGGCCCCGCCGTCGCGCGCGACGTCGTCACGACCCGCCTCGCCCAGGACCGGCCCGGGCAGATGGGCGCGTTCGCGCGTCGCCTGGCGGAGGCCGGAGTCGTCGTCCGGACGCTGTACAGCGACCACGACGGCAACCTCGTGCTGCTCGTCCCGGACGACGACGTCCCGGCGTGCCGGGACGTCGTCCGGGCGTGGGACGCCGACCGCGAGGCCGCGCGCCGGCGGCCCGAGCAGGTCGGCTAGAGCCCGAGCTGGACCGTCACGCCGGGCCGGCCGGCCGGCGGCTCCTTCGAGATCTCCGCGTACGCGGCGGCGAGCAGCGTCGGGTCCGGGCCCTCGAGGCGCGTCGGCTTCGCGACGTCGTCCAGCACGACGAACCGCAGCAGGTTGCCGCGCGTCTTCTTGTCGCGCTGCATGGCCGCGAGGAGCTTGTCCCAGCGGTCGCCGCGGTAGGTGGTGGGCAGGCCGAGGGAGTCGAGGATCGCGCGGTGCCGGTCGACGACCGCGTCGTCGAGCTTGCCGCCGAGGCGCGCGAGCTCGGCCGCGAAGACCATCCCCATCGCGACCGCGGCGCCGTGCCGCAGCTGGTAGCGCTCGGTGAGCTCGATCGCGTGCCCCAGGGTGTGCCCGTAGTTGAGGATCTCCCGCAGCCCCTGCTCCGTGAGGTCCTCCCCCACGACGCGGGCCTTGACCCGGACCGACCGCTCGATGAGCTCCGTCACCACGGCCCACGTCTCGGGGGTGGTGTCCGCGCCCTTCCACTCGCGCAGCTCGTCGGCGTGCTCCTCGACGAGCTCGAGGATGCGCGGGTCCGCGATGAAGCCCGTCTTGACGACCTCCGCCATGCCGGCGACGAGGTCCCAGCGGTCGAGGGTCTCCAGGGCCGCCAGGTCGCACAGCACCCCCGCGGGCGGGTGGAACGCGCCCACGAGGTTCTTGCCCTCGGCCGTGTTGATCCCCGTCTTGCCGCCCACCGCGGCGTCGACCATCGCGAGCAGCGTGGTCGGCACGTGCACGACCTTGATGCCGCGCAGCCACGTGGCCGCGACGAAGCCGGCCAGGTCGGTCGTCGCGCCGCCGCCGACGGACACGATCGCGTCCGACCGCGTGAAGTCGGCCTGGCCCAGCACCTGCCAGCAGAACGCCGCCACCTGGGCGGTCTTCTGCTCCTCGGCGTCCGGCAGCTCGACGGCGAACGCCTCGTAGCCCTGCGCCACGAGGTCCTCGCGGACGGCCTCGCCGGTGGCCTGCAGCGACGCCGGGTGCATGACCAGCACCCGCCGCACCCCGTCCCCGAGCAGGCCCGGCAGCTCGCCGAGCAGGTGTCGCCCGACGACGACGTCGTAGGCCGGTGCTTCCTTCGTGCTGCCCTGCACGGTCACGCGGACCGTCATGACTGGACCTCCTGAGCCGATGTGCCCGCGGCCGCGTCGTGCTGCGCCGCGCCTTGCGTTCCTGCCTCGCCCGTGACCCCGGCGTGCACCTGAGCGGCGACCTCGTGCGCGGGCCGCTCGTCGGAGACCACGTGCACCGTGGCGAGCCGCTCGTAGGTGGGCCGGCGCGCCTGCATCAGCTCGACCCAGCGCGCCCGCGGGTTGCCCACGAGCAGCGGGCGCGACTGGTTGAAGCCGACGCGGGGGGCCGCGTGCGCGAGGGAGACGTCTAGGAAGACGACGGTGCCGCCGCCCGCGACGTAGCCCTCCAGCGCCCGCTGGGTGTGCTCGTCCATCACCGCGCCGCCGCCGAGCGCGAGGACGCCGGGGTGGCACGCCAGGGCGGTGGTGACGGCCTCCCGCTCGAGCTCGCGGAAGCGCGGCTCGCCGTCCTCCACGAAAATGTCGGCGACCGGCTTGCCCGCGGTCTCCTCGACGTCGGCGTCCGTGTCCCGGAACGCGACGCCGAGGCGCTCGGCGAGCAGGCGGCCCACGGTCGTCTTGCCGCTGCCGGGCGGGCCGATGAGCACCGCCCGCGGCACGCCCGCGCTCATCGGAGCAGCTCGGGGATCGAGGCGAGGTACGCCTCGGCGTTGCGGCGCACCTCGGCGACCGAGTCCCCGCCGAACTTCTCCACGACGGCCTGCGCCAGCTCGAGCGCCACCATCGCCTCCGCGACCACGGCCGCGGGCGGCACCGCGCACACGTCCGAGCGCTGGTGGTGCGCCGTGACGGCCTCGCCCGTGGCGACGTCGACCGTCGCCAGGGCGCGCGGCACGGTCGAGATCGGCTTCATCGCGGCGCGCACGCGCAGCACCTCGCCGTTGCTCATGCCACCCTCGATGCCGCCGGCGCGGTTGGAGCGGCGGTGGATGCGGCCGTCGTCCCCGCGCTCGATCTCGTCGTGCGCCGCGGAGCCCCGGCGCCGAGCGGTGCGGAAGCCGTCGCCGACCTCGACGCCCTTGATCGCCTGGATGCCCATGAGCGCCCCCGCCAGGCGCGCGTCGAGCCGGCGGTCGCCCTGCACGTAGCTGCCGAGGCCGGTGGGCACGTCGTAGGCGAGCACCTCGACGACGCCGCCCAGGGTGTCGCCATCCTTGCGGCACTCGTCGATCTCGGCGACCATCGCCGCGCTCGTCGCGGCGTCGAAGCAGCGCACCGGGTCGGCGTCCAGCGCCGCGACGTCGTCGGGCGCGGGCAGGTCGGCGCCCTCGGGCACCTCGACCGGGCCGATCGCCACGACGTGAGAGACGAGCCGCACGCCGACCGCCTGCTCGAGGAACTTCGCCGCGACCAGGCCCAGCGCGACGCGGGTCGCCGTCTCGCGGGCCGACGCGCGCTCGAGCACCGGGCGGGCGTCGTCGAACCCGTACTTGCGCATCCCGACCAGGTCGGCATGGCCCGGGCGGGGGCGGGTGAGCGGCCGGTTGCGCGCGATCTCGCGCTCGTCACCGGTGCCGGCGTCGACGAGCAGCGCCTCGCGGTCGACCGGGTCCGGCGACATGACGTCGGTCCACTTGGGCCACTCGGTGTTGCCGATCTCGAAGGCCAGCGGGCCGCCCTGCGTGACGCCGTGACGCAGCCCGCCGAGCACGCGCACCGCGTCCTGCTCGAACTTCATGCGGGCGCCGCGGCCGTAACCGAGCCGGCGGCGGGCGAGCGCCGCCTGGATGTCCGCGGTCACCACCTCGACGCCTGCCGGCAGGCCCTCCAGCACCCCCACGAGTGACGGACCGTGCGACTCCCCCGACGTCATCCAGCGCAGCATGCCTGCGATTCTTCCACGCCCGCGCCGCGGGTCGGTCCGGTGGTCAGCGGGCGGACGCCGGGGCCGCCAGGGCCCGGCCGAGCGCCGCGTCCATGGCCGCGACCGGGGCCGTGCGGCCCGTCATGAGGCGCACCTGCTCCACCGCCTGGTGCAGCAGCATCCGCTCGCCCCCGACGACGGTGCCGCCCGCGGCGGACCAGGCCGAGGACAGCGCGGTGGGGCGCGGGTCGTAGACGACGTCCAGCAGCACGCCGGCGGGCAGGCCGCCCTGGGCGGCGAGCGCGGCTGCGACCGGGTCGGCGGCGTAGGCCGGCATGGTCGACACCACGACGTCGGCGTCCTGCAGCGCGCCGAGCGACGCCGACGGGTCGAGGACCTCGAAGCGCGGGCTCACGCCCATGCGCGCGGCCGCCTCCTGCAGGCCGGACGTCCGGCCGAGGGAGCGCACCAGGACGCGCGGCGTCGTGCAGCCGAGCTCCCCTAGCGCCGCGAGGGTGGATGCCGCCGTCGCGCCGCCGCCCAGGACCACGGCGCTCGCCGCTCCCGCGCCGGCAGCCCGCCCTTGGGCGGCGAACCCTTCGCGCAGGGCGGTGACCAGGCCGTAGACGTCGGTGTTGGTGCCGGTGAGGGTCACGCCGCACCGCGCCGGGGCGACGAGCACGGTGTTCACCGCACCCACTGCGACCGCGAGCGGGTCCACGTGGTCCACCAGGCCCATGACCGCGTGCTTGAGCGGCATCGTGACGCTCAGGCCGGCCCAGCCCAGGTCCAGACCGCGCACGAACGACGGCAGGTCGTCGACCGTGGTGTCGATCGCGGAGTACTCCCAGCCCTCGAGGCCGAGGGCGTCGTACGCGGCGGTGTGCAGGACGGGCGAGAGGGAGTGCGCGACGGGGTGGCCCAGCACCGCCGCTCGTCGGGAGACGGTCATGTCAGCCGGCGTTCTCCGAGGCCCACTTCTGGTACTCGGCGCGGTACTGGAGAAACTCCTGGTAGTTGTCCGTGAACTTCGTCTCGCCGGTGTCCAGGTTCACCGTCACGTACCAGTTCCAGTCACCCTCGGGCGGGTCGAGGACGGCCTCGACCGACTCCTGGCCAGGGTTGGCGATCGGCGTGGGCGGAAGCCCGGTGTTCTTGCGAGAGTTGTAGGGATCGCTCGCGTCCGCGAACTCCGACTTGGTGATCTCGTCGGCCGGCTTGCCGAGCCCATAGGAGTTGATGGCGTCCAGGTACAGCGCCTCGCCGCGGTCCAGGCGGTTCTCGATCACGCGCGCGACCTCACCCCGGTACCCGTCCGGTGCCTCCTTCTCCACCAGCGACGCCTTGTTCAGCACGTCCTGCCAGTCGGACTTCTCGACCCCGAGCGACTCCAGCTCCTTCTTCGTCTGGTCCACCATGGCCGTGAGCAGCGTGGTGGCGTCGTCGCCCGGCTGCACGGTGTACGTCTTCGGGAACAGCCAGCCCTCGGCGTTGCCCTTCGCCTGCTGCGGCAGCCCGAAGGAGTCCGGGTCCTCCAGCGCCTTCTCGAGCTCCTCGGGCGTGATGTCCGTGACCGAGCCGACACGCTCGACGATCTGCGCGACCGTGTAGCCCTCGGGGATGGTCACGTTGGTCTGCAGCTTCTCGTTCTTCACCAGCGCGGCGACGGCGTCGGAGGCCTTCATCTCGGCCTGCAGCTGGTACGTGCCCGGCTGGATGCCGGCGGCCGCCGGGTTCTGGCCGAACGCGTCGGTGAACGCGCCCACGCTGGCGACGACGCCCGCCTCCTGGAGCACGGTGCCCATCTCGCCGCCCGAGGCGCCCTCGGGGATGACGACCTCGACCGGTTCCCCACCCGGCCCCGGGTAGTCCTCGTTCTGCGCGCCGATGAACGGCAGGTCGCCGACGAGCGAGTCCATGCGGTCCCAGAGCAGGTAGGCGCCCGCGCCCACGAACCCGAGGACCACCACCAGGACCACCGCGGTGCGCTGCCGACGGCGGCGCTTGCGCTTGGCGGCGGCCCTCCGGCTGGCGGCCGAGCGGCGCCGCGAGGGTGCCGCCGGCGCCTCCTGGAGGGCGGGGTGCTCGAAGAGGTCCGTCACGCCGGGTTCTTCCTTCTGACAGGGCCTGAGGTGGGCACGTGGGGTCGGGTGCTGCTGTCCGGGCAGGTCAGGCGCCCGGTGACCGCCGCTCGACGAGCTCGCCGGCGCGCTCCCCCGCCGACCGCTCCACGTCGAGTGCAGATTGCAGAATGATAACGGCTGCGGCCTGGTCGACGACAGACCGGTGTGTCTTGGTGCGTCGTCCTGCCGACCGCAGCTGGGCGTGCGCCGTCACGGTCGTCATCCGTTCGTCCACGAGACGCACCTCGGCGGGCGCGACGGCGGCCGCCACGCGGGCGGCGAAGTCGCGCGCGTCCGCGGTCGCCGCGCCCTCCGCCCCGGACAGGTGGCGCGGCAGCCCCACGTACACGACCGCGGCGAACCGCTCCTCGACCTCCGCGGCGATGCGCGCGACGTCGGGCGTCACCGCGGGCGTCCCGTCCACGCCCGCGGGCACGTCCAGGACGCGCGGCACCGTCTCGACGGGCGTCGCCACGAGGCCGTCGGGGTCGCTGCCCGCGAGCCCGATGCGCGCCTTGCCGACGTCGACCCCGAGCCGCGCGCCCCGCGGCAGCCCGCGGGG